>JAGQOG010000174.1 GCA_020427695.1 Phycisphaerales bacterium | reverse complement strand
CGGTCTGGGCGCGGGCGGGCCGCCAGTGGCGGAACGACGACATCAGTCCCGAGGTTCCCCAGCGCGGAGCGATCAACAACAACCAGCGGGCGCCGCGCTACGTGTTCGCCAAGCGGCCCGACAGCGAGGTCGTCTCGAACACGGCCGGGATCAAGAAGATGGTCGGCCAGACCGAGGACGATGTCGTCGGCGACGTGTTCCGGAAGAACCAGGATCCCGACCTGGATCCGTTCTTCGTGAGCCAGCAGAGCCGCCGCAAGCCCACCTACTTCACCACCCGCACGGTCGCCGACGGGAGCGCTCCCGACGCCCCGCCCTTCGGCTACGCGTACCCCCGCGGGTTCCCGATCCGGATGGACGCGGACACGTTCGCCGCGGCCCACAGCCTCAAGAACCCCGCCTGGCGGATCCGCGATGCGGACAAGACGCCGGGCACGACGTCGGTGTATCCGTTCCCCATGCAGATGATGGTGAAGGACGCCCCGTTCGACCAGGTCGGCGAGCTGCTCCTCGTTCCGATGTGGGGACCGGTGGTCGAGCTCGACAGCGGGTCGATCAAGACGGTCTGGACCCTGGCGGAGATCCTGTCCGGCTGTGCGCCGGAATACCCCGTCGACAACGGCGGCAACGCCACGACCGACGACGGCATCTACCTCAATCGGCTGCGGCTCGATGCCCGCACGGGCGACGGCCAGGCGGAGATGACCGGTATCGATCCCGCGACCGGCACGGTTCCCGATCCGCGGGCGCTCTACCGCTGGCGTCTTCCCGCCGGCGTCTCCCTCTTCGATGCCTTCGTCTGCGACGGACCCGGCGCGTGGCCGCCTCGGCGCGACGCGTATTCGAACACCGACGGGTTCATCGTCCAGCTCGATCCGTTCAACGCGGTTCCGATCGACATCGAGACGTCGAGCCCGCGCAATGGAGGCGGCGGATTTGCGCCCGGACTCCCGATCTCCTCCACGCTGGCCACCGAGACCACGCCCGCGGATCCGACCGCGGTCCGCGGCGCCGAGGCCGTGCGCGGCATGATCAACATCAACACGGCGCCGATCGAGGTGATGCGGGCGCTGCCGCAGTTCTGCTGGATGATCCACCCCGACGTCGTGCTTCCCGACGACGTGCTGGAGGCGGGTCGCGTGCGGGTGCCGGAGGCGGTTGTGCAGTACCGCGATCGGCTCCAGGATCCCACCAACTACCTTCCCTCGTACGGCGATCGCGGCATCGTCAACGGCTTCCTGCCGGGACTTCGTGTCGGGCGGGGAATGGCATCGGCGGGCGAACTCCTGCTGCTCCGCCGCAGCTCGACCCAGAAGCCGTTGGCCCTGCTGGGCACGCCGGATCCCAACGTGGCCACGGAGTCGAGCTACCAGATCGACTACGCCGCCGGCGACGTCTGGGGCTTCCCGCGCTACGTCTGGCCGCAGCGGTCCACGACGCCCGCCGCCGATGCCCGGCTTTCGACGGAGGTGAACGGTCCGACGATCATTCCCACGCTGAATCCGCGGAATCCGGTCCTCGTCGGCCCGAACGGCACCTTGTTCGGCGTCGGCGACAACGTCGCGGGCGACGCGGAGGAGGCGAACCTCCTGTTCTCGGGCGTTTCCAACCTCGTCACCACGCGGAGCGACGTCTTCACGGTGTACATCCGCGTGCGAACGTTCGGCCAGAACCCCGTCACCGGCCTTTGGGACGCCACCGATCCCGACCAGATCGTCGAAGACAGTCGGTACGTCATGCAGGTCGATCGCAGCGACGTCCGGAGCCCGTTCGACCGGCCGCGCATCGTGTTCATCCAGAAGGTCGACGGGTGATCGGAGACCCGGTCGTCTCCCGCTCGCGGACCTTCGTCACGGTCCAATTCCGCCACGCTCCCGTCACGCTCATCCGCGGGGGGCGTGGCTTTTTTTTGATCCTTTCCGCCGGGGCCTCCCGGCTGTAGTCTGTTTGTTGAAGGACCGATACGACACGGACCGTCGCGGGCACGCCCCCCGATCCCGACCGGTGGCCGAGGTCGATCCCAACGAGGTGTGCCCGTGACTTGGACTGCTGTCTCCACGCTCAGGAATGTCCGCACCGCCGCGATGGCGATCGCTTGCGCCGGGGCCGCCCTCGCGGCGGGTCAGGCCCGAGCCCAGTGCGGCACGGGCGGCGATTGCCTGGCCGCCACGGGTCTGCCCGGCTGCAACATCCTCGGCTGCTGCGAGTCGGTGTGCGTGATCGATCCGTCGTGTTGCCTGACGGGATGGGACGCCGGCTGCGTGGGAACGGCGAAGTCGATCTGCGCCGTGCCCGGGTGTGCCGCCGACCTCAACGGCGACGGCACGGTGGACGGAAGCGATCTTGGCGTGCTGCTTTCGGCGGCCGGTACCGGCAACGGACCGGACCTCACCGGCGACGGGTTCGTGGACGGCGCCGATCTCGGCGTGCTCCTCGCGATGTGGGGTCCATGCGGAGATCCCATCGTCAAGGCGGGCGGCCTGATCGATGTCGAGATCAACGAGTTCCGTGCCTTGGGCAAGCCCAGCCAGTGCACCAACTCGAACATCCAGTTCGCCGAACTCAAGGGACCGCCCGGACAGTCCCTCGACGGGCTCACGTACATCGTGATCGGGCATCCGAGCCCGCCGTACCAGACGCTGAGCGGCGTGGTGCGCGTGGCCGTTCCCCTCGACGGATACTCGATCGGCGACGACGGCTACTTCCTGATGGCGAAGTCTCCCGCGTGCAGCGTCATCCCGGCGCCGGACCTGGTCACGCCGCTCCTCAAGTTCGAGTCGGGAAACGCCACGCATCGCCTCGTGCTCGACTTCTCCGGCTCGGTGGGCCAGGACCTCGATCTCGGCAACGACTGCGTGCTCGACGTCGAGCCGTGGACCGCGGTGATCGACTCGATCGCCATCTGGTCGCCCACCGATCCCACCTGCACCTACGGCCCGCGGGTGAACCCCGCGCCGGGCACGGACACCGTGCCGGCCCAGGCCTTTCGCTGCGAGCCCTACGGGCTGTGGAAGCCGGGCACGATGCAGTTCGCGGTGCCGGCCGATGGCGGCTACGACACGCCGGGCTCCAACAACCCGCTCTGCATCTCGGTGGACTGCCCCGGCGTCGGCGCATGCTGCACGGCGCACGGCGGCCTCGGCTGCGACGATCCGACCTGCTGCGACACCGTGTGCGCCTTCGACCTCCGCTGCTGCGAGATCGCGTGGGACGAGAGCTGTGCGGCGACGGCGGAGTCGCTGTGCCAATGCGACATCGTTCCGCCCGATTCGCTCTGTCCGGACCAGCCGGGGCTCGGGAGCTGCTTCGAGCAGCATTCGGGCGTCGGCTGCGACACGCTCGCCTGCCAGCTCCTGGTCTGCGACTTCGACGCCACCTGCTGCGTGATCGCCTGGGATGCGGACTGCGTGCACTGGGCGGAGAAGCTCTGCCCGTGCGGCAATCCCGCCAACGGACCCTGCTGGCTGGTGCACGAGACTCCGGGCTGCTCGAACTGCGACTGCTGCACCCGCGTGTGCCTCATCGATCCGGTGTGTTGCGAGTCGAGCTGGGATGCGTTCTGCGTCTCGCTGGCCGCGGTGGTCTGCACGACGTGCGGCGAGCCCGACGCGGGGCGATGCTGCTATCCCCATCCCACGCCCTCGTGCGACGATCCGGACTGCTGCGAGAGCGTCTGCACGCTGCGTCCGATCTGCTGCGACGTGTCGTGGGACCTCCAGTGCGCGGTCCTGGCGCACTCGCTCTGCTCCACCGAGTGCACCGCCTGCGGCAGCCCGACGGCGGGGGACTGCTTCGTGGTCAACGGCACGCCCGGTTGCGACGACGTGCTGTGCTGCGTCCAGGTGTGCGAGTTCGATCCGTACTGCTGCGACGCCGACTGGGACGCGTACTGCGTGAACGGGGCCACGACCTACTGCACGATCGTGACCCCCGCGTGCGTCGAGGTCGGTCCAGGCGTCACCTGCTTCGACGCGCACATCGGCGTCGGCTGCAGCGACGGCTTCTGCTGCGAGCTGGTCTGCGGGCAGCGGCCCGACTGCTGCGAGATCGAATGGGACGAGACGTGCGCCCTGATCGCCCTCGCCGACTGCCCCGGCTGCGGCTCGTCCGGCGCCGGGTCGTGCCTCGAGCCGCACAGCGGTCCGTTCTGCGACTTCGCACCGTGCTGCGAGGCGGTGTGCCTCATGATCCCCGACTGCTGCACCATGGCCTGGGACAGCAACTGCGTGAGTGCCGCGGCGACCACCTGCTGCGGCCTCGCCTCCGCGGGCGGCTGCTTCGAGGAGCATGGCTCGCCCTTCTGCAACGACGCCACCTGCTGCGACACGGTGTGTCAGCTCGACCAGTTCTGCTGCACGCAGAGCTGGGACGACGTGTGCGCCGAGCTCGCGTTCGGGAATTGCGCGACCTACTGCTCGGACGATCTGCCCGGACTGCGGAGCTGCTTCATCGCCCACGGAGCCCCGGGGTGCGAGGATCCGGAGATCTGTGCCGAGATCTGCGCCGTGGATTCGTTCTGCTGCACGATCCGCTGGGATGCGGTGTGCGTGCAGGAGGCGAACGTGTTCTTCAACCCCTACGACTGTCCGCAGGACGGAAGCTGCTACGTCGCCCACGCGGGCGCCGGCTGCACCAAGGAGCTCTGCTGCAAGGCCGTGTGCTCGCTCGATCCCGCGTGCTGCAACCTGGCCTGGGACGGGATCTGTGCCGTGTACGCCGGCGTGTTCTGCGATCCGCAGACGCCATACTGGCCCTATCCGCCGTCGTGCCCCGGCGAAGGCAGTCCGTTTGTGGTTCATGCGAGCCCGGGCTCCAACGACGCGGCGTGCTGCTTCGCAGTGTGCGTCTACGACCCCGTTTGCTGCGACACGGCGTGGGACCAGGTGTGCGTCGCGCTGGCCAACAGCTCCTGCCTGCCGCCCCAGGCGCCGTACTGCATCTACAACTACTTCTCCTGCTTCAACGCCCATGGGGAGCCCGGCTGCATCAGCCCCGAGATCTCCGGCGCGGTGTGCATCGTGCTTCCCGACTGCTGCGAAACGGCGTGGGACGTGCCTTGCGCATCGATCGCCCTCCAGCTTGGTGCCGACGGCTGCGGTTCGCCGCTCGCGGGCGACTGCCTCACCGCGCGCTTCACGGCCAACTGCGACGACTTCGCGTGCTGCGAGGCCGTCTGCGAGGAGGATCCGTTCTGCTGCGCCATCCGGTGGGACACCGACTGCACCCAGATCGCGTTCCTCCGCTGCAATCTCGGAAGCTGCTACCAGGCGTTCGGACCCGGCTGTTCGGATCCCAACATCCTGTTCCAGGTCTGCACCAAGCGTCCGGAATGCTGCGAGATCGAGTGGGACGCGCTCTGCGTGGAGCTTGCCCTCGAGATCGCGCCGCCGCCCGTCTGCGGCGACGACGACGCGGGCGACTGCTTCCTCGCCCACCAGCTTCCGAGCTGCAGCGACAGCGTCTGCTGCACCGCGGTCTGCGACGCCGACCCGCAGTGCTGCGACGCCGGCTGGGACGACATCTGCGCCAACGAGGCTCGGGAGACCTACTGCGCCGAGACGTGGCTGGCGGTGGTGCCGGGCAAGGGCGAAGTGTGCGCCGGCCCCTGCTTTGCGCCGAAGATCACGCCGTTCTGCAACGACGAGGAGTGTTGCGACCTGGTGTGCGCCGAGGACGACTTCTGCTGCACCGTCTCGTGGGACGACACCTGCGTGGTCATCGCCCTGGGCGCGTGCCGCGAGTGCGGCGACGCGGAGACGGGCGACTGCTGCTCGCCGCACCCGTGGCCGTACTGTTCCGTCCAGGACTGCTGCGAGTCGGTGTGCGAGGCCGACCTCTTCTGCTGCGAGGGCGAATGGGACACGGTCTGTGTCGCGCTGGCGCAGTCCCTTTGCGACGACCTCTGTCCCGGTTGTGGCGATCCGAACTCGGGCGATTGCCTGGAGGCCCACTCCAACCCCTACTGCGACGACGAGGCGTGCTGCGAGTTCATCTGCAGCTTCGTCGACTCCTACTGCTGCGAAGTGGAGTGGGACGGGGCGTGCGCGGAGTATGCGACGGACTGTTGAGCGCCGGCGTTGCCGGCTGGCGCTGAGGCCAGGCGGCGGGTGCCGCCTGCTTGATGGCCGGCCGACCCGGCTGCACCGGGATCGACCGGCGATCGGGGTGGATTCCACCAATCGTCCGTCGGACAGCGCGTGTGCCGGGTGCCACGGCCATCTTGGCCGTGCCGGACCTTCGGTGGCGTCGGCCTCGAGTCGAGCGCGAGTTCCGGGTGCCACGGCCATCTTGGCCGTGCCGGACCTTCGGTGGCGTCGGCCTCGAGTCGAGCGCGTGTGCCACTGGCTGCCCGGGTGTGCGGGCAGCCAGTGCGAGAGCGTTCCAACGCCCAACGACCTTCGCACTCGGACGGCTGTGCTGAACCAACCGAATCGCCAGTCGATTCCGGCGATCACTCGTTGCCCGCGGTGCCCCGTGTCAGCGCCGGCGGCGCCGGATGGTCAGCAGGCCGGCGGCAGCAAGGATCGCACCAGTGGCCGGGGCGGGAACGAGGGTGATCGTGACCAAGGCGCCGCTCTCGAAGCCGCCGATGAAGAAGTTGAACGCCGAGCCGTCCGCAAGGTTGCCGCTCAGGAAGTTCCCAACTGATGAACCGTTGAGATCGATCGTGAAGGCCTGACCTGCCACGAGGTCGGTCAGTTCGACGCCGTCCAGGAAGAAGGCGGTGCCGAAAACGTTGAATGCGCTGCTGCTATCGACGAACACCTCTCCGCCGAAGGAGCCGCCGGAGATGTTCAGCGTGGCGTCGAACGCGACGATGGTGTTCAAGCTGCCGCCGAGGACATTCACGGTGCTGCCGGTACGGACGGCAAAGGGTGCGCCATTGGTGCCGCCGACGTTGCCGCCGAAGATGTTGACCTCGATGTTCGAACCGGTGAAGTCGGTCGGACCGACGTTGAACCCGTTCAGGATGCTGCCGCCATTGAAGAGGTTGAGCTGACCGTCCGAGCCGAGCACGTTCCCGCTCAGGTTGTCGAGCGAGACAAAGCCGAATCCGCCGCCGACGGACGAGCCGTCGAACATCACACCCGCGTTCGGATCGGTGCCGATGTTCAGCACGGTGGTGAACGTCCGAGCGGCAGCGATCCCCGCCGTGAGCGTCAAAGTGAGTGTGGCGACGGTGGCCAGTTGACTGGTGTTCATGTCTGGATCTCCCCTGAGCGAATTGCCTTCCGACGACGACGGTGCGTCAGCGTACTGAGGGCCAACTCCTGCCGCCATTCCTTTCTGGACCGATGCGAGGCGTGGTCGGCGGGCACCCGAGCCCAGCCAAGGCGCTCGCCATCTTGCCGTACCGAACATCCGATCCTGTTGGCCTCGATTGGGGCCCTGCGCACTGACTGCCCCCACACCGGGGCAGTCAGTGGCACACGTCGCACGGCGCCACGCGTCCAACTTCGGAACCCTCGATGCCTCGATGCCTCGACGCCTCGACGTACAAAAACCCCCCGGCCGACGGCCGGGGGGTTCGAACGTTCACTCGATTCGACTTCGAACGGTCCTTACGGGCAGTCGCCCCAGGCGGCGAGGAGCGTGCCCAGGTCGGCGCCGTCCACGGTGCCGCTGTTGTCGAAGTCGGCGGATCCCGGTCCGCCCCACTGGCCGAGCAGGACGCCGAGGTCGCTCCCGTCCACCGCTCCGTCGTCGTTGAGGTCGCCGACGCACGTTCCGCCGCCGCCGAGGACGCCCAACAGGGTCAAGGCCCAGTTGTCGTCGGGGAACCCGATCGACGCGACCGTGTCGTAGTCGTTGATGCCGCACGCGGTGGCGCGGATGTAGGTCGGCGCCGTCTCCCCGTCGGGGTTGCCGCCGATGGATGCGAAGCCGTTGGCGCTGGCCGGGATGGCGAGCTCGACCACCAGGACGGTTCCCCCCGCGACCGCGATCGGCGGATCGAAGGCCGCGATCAGGTTGCCGAGGAAGCCGTTGCCGGGAAGGGTGACGGTACGGCTCCCGAGCAGGACCAGGTCGGTGCCCGGTGCCGTTGGCGTGCCGCCGTCGGTGTCCTCGTAGACGTTGACGGCCCCGATCAGGGCGCCGCCGCTGTTGGTGAAGCCGAAGTCGGCGCAGTTGAGGGTGTAGGTGCCCTTCGCGTCGCCAGGGACGACGAAGGAACGGGCGTAGTTGTTGGCGGTGGTGATGCCGCCGCCCGCGCACGCGACCGTGCCTTCAGTGGCCGCCGGGCTGTTGCTCTGGGTGAGCGTGTCGTCGCCGCCGTTCGTGCACTCGTCCGGTGCCGGGAACAGCTCGGCCGAGAACGCGATCGTGCCCGGACCCGAGGCGCCGGAGTAGCCGCCGCAGCGGATCAGGTAGTTGTGGTTCGACTCGACCGCGACCTGGAGGTCGCTGGCGAAGAACTCGTCGCCGCAGTCCTCGTTGCAGCCGATGAAGCGATCGGGCAGCGTGTTCGGATCGAACGTGTCCGGCGTCTCGTCGCCAAGGTCGTACATGGCGATCTTGGTGTCGTACTGCGTCAACTGGCACGTGCTGGCGGTGAAGACGCCGTCGCCCGTGGACTGCCAGTAGTACCACAGGTCGCTGTCGATCTGCTCGAATCCGGCGCCCGAGCCGCACTCCGGCTGGGGCGGGCCGTCGGTGTTGGCCCCGGTCGAGTCGAAGTCCACGACGTCGTCGACGAACACCTCCGTGGCGCCGGCGGCGCAGTCGTTGGCGGAGATCGGCGCGTCGCACTGGTAGATGTAGATGCCGCACAGGTCGATCGCGATCTCGGCGCAGAATTCGTCCCACTCGAAGTCGCAGCAGTCGGGGTTGAAGGCGCACGTGGTGTTGCAGCAGGCGAAGTCGTTGCAACCCGGGGTGCCGTTGGGCTCGGCGCAGCTTCCCGAGTCGGGGTCGCCGCAAAGGGTGGGGGTGCCGCCGCCGGTGAAGACGACCGTCCAACCCGTGAAGCTGCCGGTGTCCTGGGCGGCGCTGTCGGTGATCTCGATTCGCCAGGTTCCCGGCATCGACTCGCCGCCGAAGGAGATCGAGAACGGGGCGATCAGGCCGCTGTCCAGCTCGGTGGGGAAGTAGTCCCCGCCGGGAATGACGAAGTTCGTGTCCCCGGAGGCGGCGACGACCCAGAGGTCTCCGGTGAACGCGTCGCCGAAGTTGTAGTCCCCGCCGAAGTTGCTGCTGTCGCCGAAGCCGCCGCCGACGCTCCCGATGCGGGCGAACGCGGTGCCCGTTCGATCGCTGTCGATGTGGGTGAGGCGAACCGTGAGGTCGCCCGCCCAGGTGTGGGTGAGGCCCTCGATCGAGATGCTGAGCGTCGAGATGATGTCGTCGTCGGGAACCTCGAATTCGGCCGCAAAAACGCCGGGCGTGTCGCCGCCATCGGGAATGTCTCCGCCGGCGCCGCTGAAGGTGTATTGCGTGCCTGCTCCGACGAGCGGGGTCAACGCCATCGTGGTCGAGGCGATGAATAGTCCGTGCATCCTGGACATCATGCGCTTTCTCCTATCGGTCTTGGACTTGGAAGCGCCAGCCGCGACAGCGTCGGACGAGGTCCGCCCGGCGTGGTTGGCATGAGAACGAGTTGGAGCCCCATCGGCGGCGATGGAATCGTCGCTGCACCACCGGCCCGGTATCGAGGCTACTACGTGCCGGCGCTCGATTCAATCCTCAATTCGTGCCGGCGCAAGAACACCGCCCGGGCAAGGGCCCGGGCGGTGTCGGAACAGTCGTTTCGGACGCTCTTGGCGCGGGCGCACCCAGAGGACCGAGAAGGATCCACCGCGTCTTACGCGTTGCGACGGCGACGGGGCGCCAAGCCGGCCAAGCCCAGGAGCGCGAGGGCACCCGGTGCGGGGACGGTCAGGAACAGGTTCCAACTGCCGATGTCGCCCGTGTCGGCGGCGGCGTTGTCGGAGATCGTCAGGCGCCAGGTGCCCGCGATGTCGATCCCGCCGAAGACGGAGAGGAGGGAGACCTGCGCACCGCTCAGAGCGCCGGTGGCGAAGTAGTCGCCGCTCGGGATCACGAAGCTCGTGTCACCCGACGCCGCAACGGCCCAGAGATCGCCGGTGAAGGCGTCGTTGAAGCTGTAGTCGCCGCCGAGATTGCTGCTGTCGCCGACACCCGTCGTCGCGTTGGTCTTGCCCACGCGGCTGAAGAGGGTCTGCGAGGATCCGCTCTCGACGTGCTCGATGGTGACGATCAGGTCGCCGATCCAGGTGTGGTTCAGGCTCTTCAGCGTGACCGTGATGTCCTGCAGCGATCCGGTGTCGCTGACGACGATGTCGCTGGTGAACACGCCGGCGCCGGAATCGGGAATCGTGCCGCCCGCACCGCTGTACGAAAGCCCTGCATTCGCAGCCGCCGCGAGCATCATTGCCACCGCGCCGCCGCTGAGTGTGATCATTCCCTTGTTCATCGTCCTGTATCTCCTCCGTTGGGGAACACGCTTGTACCGCAGGGTCCGTCTCTCGAACGAGACTCCCGTGGCGTCCTCTTCCGGGGCGTGTCCGCACACGCCCCCATCCCGTGCCAGCCACGCGGCCGACACTTCCGCAAACATACCCCGCCGGAGCCCAGGGCACAAGGGATTATTGGGGGCGGCCCAGATCACGACGGGCCGTGGGAGTTCGAGGCTCGGTTCACCGCGCGACACTGGGCAAGGCTGGCAGACCAGCCCGCTCCCCAGACCCGGATCAGGGAACCCTCGATGCCTTGACGCCCCGGTGCCTCGATGCCTCCTCGCCGCCCTCCCAACTCTCACCCGGGGCATCCAAAACAGGCGTCGCCCGGGCGATGAGCCCGGGCGACGCGGAAGGATCAACAGATCGCTATCGGTTGGCTGCCGCGTCAGGCGCGACGGCGACGGCGGCCGCAGAGCCCGCCGAGGCCCAGGAGCGCCACGGCGGCCGGAGCCGGAACCGGCACGAGGGTGAGCGTCCAGCTCTCGAGGGCGCCCGTATCGCCGCCGGCGAAGTCCTCGATGGTGAGCCGCCAGGTGCCGGAAATGTCCTCGCCGCCGAAGATGGCGAGCAGGGAGGTCGCGGCACCGCTCAGCCCACCCGTCGTGCGGTACTCGCCGCCGGGGATCGGGTTCGAGGCCGCTGCGGCCCAGAGGTCGCCCGTGAAGGCGTCGTTGAAGCTGTAGTCGCCGTCGAAGTCCGAGCTGGAGCCGAAGCCGCTGGTGGCGTTCGTCTTGCCGATGCGGTCGAACAGCGTGATGGACGAGCCGGTGTCAACGTGCTCGATGGTGGCGACGAGGTCGCCGGCCCACGTGTGGGTCAGGTCGTTGAGGGACACCGTGATGTCCGCCAGGGAACCCGAAGCGCCCACAACGATGTCGCTGGTGAACACGCCGGTGCCGGAGTCGGGAATCGAGCCGCCGGCACCGTTTCCGGAGAATCCAGCGTTCGCCGCCGAGGCGAGGGTGAGGCCGATCGTGGCCACGCCCATGGTCATCATGCCCTTGCTCATGTCTCTTTACTCCTCCGCCTCCCCAATCCGAGGAAGCAACTGTGGAACCAATGGCGGACCCGGATCCTTCTCTCGAGCTCACGGGTGAAGAACCGCCAACACAACACGATTCGAAGAGCGGACGCCCGCTCGCTTCGAACGTTGGCCGCCCGCAGATTGCGAAACGACTCCCCTCGAAACTAGACCGGGTTTCCTCCCACGCAAGAACATTGTCCACAAGTGTTTGTGGAGGACCGTGTTATGGGATCAAGCGGTCGTGTTATCGCGCGCCGGTCGGCGTTACCGGACAGCACGCGGGCAAGGACCCGTCCGAGAACCGATGGTCGGACGAACGGCGCCTTTGAAGTTGCGGTGGCAGGTCGATCGGCACGTCGCGGTGAGGCGACCGAACGCGCTAACCGCGGGCAAGTCCGCCGAAGCGGCGGTCGCGACTGGCGTAGTCGCGGATGGCCCGATGCAGGTCGGACACCCCGAAGTCGGGCCACAGCACGTCCGTCACGTGGATTTCCGCATACGAGATCTGCCAGAGCAGGTAGTTCGACACCCGCCGTTCACCGGCGGTGCGGATCAACAGGTCGGGGTCGGGCAGTCCGAACGTGTAGAGATGGTCCGCAAACAGCGTCTCGTCGATCTGTTCGGGCGTCAGCCGGCCTTCGGCCACCAGCGTGGCGATGGAGCGTGTGGCATCAACGATCTCGGCGCGGGAACCGTAGTTGAGTGCCAGAACCATCGTGAGGCCGGTGCACTCCGCGGTGGCCTGCTCCGCCTTCGCGATGTGGTCCCGCACCGGTGTCGGCAGGCCGGCCAGGCGGCCGATGGCACGGAAGCGGATGTTCCGCTCGACCATTTCCTCGCGCTCGGAGAGGAGGTGCTCGCAGCAGAGCTCCATCAGCGCGTTGACCTCGTCCGGCGGGCGCTTCCAGTTCTCGGAAGAGAACGAGTAGAGCGTCATCGCCTTGATCCCGAGCTGGCTCGCCTCGCCGATCACTTGACGTACCGTCTTCGCCCCGGCGCGGTGGCCCAGCAGGCGGGACAGGCCGCGGCGCTCGGCCCACCGGCCGTTGCCGTCCATGATGATGGCGATGTGCCGGGGAAGCCGCTCGCGCGGCACCTCGAGCGCCGGTGCGACAACGGGGCTTTCCGCAGCGGCATGGCTCATGAGACCGCTAGTCTACCGGCGCGCCGGATCCGGTGTTCGCGCTGCCGCGGCGATTCGGCCGTCAGACCGCGGCCAGTGTCTGCCTCCGCTCGGGTCCCACGCTCACGATTTCGATCGGGACGCCGACATACGACTCGATTCGGGACAGGTATGCCTGCGCGGCGTCGGGGAGGGCGTGTCGATCCGAGGCGGACTCGATGGGCTCGCGCCAGCCTGCCATGCGTTCGTAGACCGGTTCGACCTCGCCCAACCGCTCCGCGTCGGGAAGGAACCGATCGGTCCGAGAGCCGTCCGGGAGCCGGTAGGCGGTGCAGAGTTGGAGCTCGTCGAACCCGCTCAGCACGTCGAGCAGCATGCACGCCAGGGCGGTGGCGCCGCAGATCATCGCCGAGTATCGGACGGCCACCAGGTCGAGCCAGCCGCAGCGGCGCGGGCGCCCGGTGGTCGTGCCGAACTCGCGGCCACGCTCGCGAATGCGCTCGCCGACCGCATTCGCCTGTTCGGTCGGGAACGGACCCGCGCCGACCCGGGTCGAGTACGCCTTCATGATGCCCATCACGCGTCGGATGTGGGTGCAGGGCACGCCTGTTCCCGCCGGCGCGCCCAGCGTCGAGCAGTTCGAGCTGGTGACGTAGGGGTAGGTGCCGTGGTCGATGTCGAGAAGGCAGGCGTTCGCGCCCTCGAAGAGGATGGCGCGGCCGTCGTTCAGGCAGTCGTGCAGCAGGTAGGCCGTGTCGGTGATGTGCGGCGCGAGGCGTCGGCCGAAGGCGCCGTACCGGTCGGCGAGGGCGTCCGGATCGAGCGGCGGCGCCTCGACGCCCAAGGCGGCAAGCTCGGTGGACCGCAGGGCACAGATCGTCCGCAGCCGTCGGCGCAAGCGCTCGGGGTCGAGCAACTCGCCCACCCGTACGGCCGTCGATCGGTGCACCTTGTCCGCGTACGCCGGTCCGATGCCCCGTCGGGTCGTGCCGATCGACAGGTCCGGATCGGTGGCCGACGCCTTGCGCGAGAGGAACCGCTCGAGGGCGGCGTCGTGCTCCTTGTGGTAGGGCAACACCACGTGAGCCCGGTCGGAGACCCGGAGGTTGTCTCCCACCTCGATGCCGCGGGCCCGCAACTGGTCGATCTCCTCGATCAGCTTCTCCGGATCGACGACCACACCGTTGCCGATCACGCAGACCTTGTCCGGGTAGAGGATGCCCGAGGGAATGAGGTGCAGGGCGTACCGCTGGTCGCCGACCACCACCGAATGCCCGGCGTTCGCTCCGCCGTTGTATCGGACGATCACATCGTGCCGCGCGGTCAGCAGGTCGACGACCTTGCCCTTTCCTTCGTCGCCCCACTGAAGGCCGACCACGGCGGTGTGCCGGGCGTCGGAAACGGTGTTCTGGGCCATGGGGCGTGGACTCCTCGGCGGCGGGCGGGGCCAAACGAGGAGGCTAGAGCGGTGGCCGGAGCGGGTCAAGGCGATCCATCGAGCGTCAAGTGGGGGGTCGATCGAACCGATCCACCTGCACGGTCCCCGGCCTGGCCGGGCAGGAGGTGTTCGTGTCGCAGGACCAGGTGATCCGCATCATGTGCCCGAACCTGGGCTGTCAGCGCATCCTCGCGGTGCCGTCGAACGCCCGCGGAAAGCTCGTGCGATGCAAGGGGTGCGGAACCAACATCCGCATTCCGAATCAGCGACAGCCGGCCGAAGACGTCCCCGCCCCGGAGCAGAAGTCCGAAGAGGCGGCATGACGCCCCGAGAGCGTCTTCGGCGGCCTGGTCGCGGATCGGAGGCGCTATCCTCGTGCCTCCCATGCCCGGTCCCGAGCACGTTGCCGTACCGCTCACAACGACCATTGACGGCGAGCGTCGCCGCACGGCGCGCGATCTGCCCGATGTCGTGCGTTGCGGTGTGATCGACGCGGTGTACGTCCACGTTCCGTTCTGCTTCCACAAGTGCCACTACTGCGACTTCTACAGCTTCGTCGATCGCCAGGATCGTCAAGGCGTCTTCGTCGATCGGCTGATCGAGGAGATGACCGCCGCGGCACACGGCTGGTCGGCGCCGCTCGATTCGATCTTCGTGGGAGGCGGGACGCCGACGCTCCTGGCGCCGCCGCACTGGAAGCGCCTCTTGGCATCGATGCGAAGCGTGCTGCCGCTCTCGACCTCGCTTGAGTTCACCGTCGAGGCGAACCCCGAGACGGTGACGCCGGAGCTGGCGGAGGTGCTCGCCGCGGGGGGCGTGAATCGCGCGAGCATCGGGGCCCAATCGTTCGAACCGCGGCATCTTCAGACGCTCGAGCGGTGGCACGATCCGGCGAGCGTGGTTCGGGCCGCGGGCATCCTGCGCGAGGCCGGGATCGACAACATCAACCTCGACCTGATCTTTGGCATTCCCGGGCAGCGACTGGAGGAGTGGTACGACGACCTCGACGCCGCCTTGGCGCTCGGGCCTTCGCACCTGAGCTGCTACGGCCTGACGTACGAGGCCAACACGGCCATGACCCGTCGCCTGGAGGCCGGCGCGTTCGAGCGGATCGACGACGCCCTCGAGGCGGAGATGTATGGGGCGGCACGCACCCGTCTCGCCGCGGCCGGATTCGAGCAGTACGAGATCAGCAACTGGGCGCGGCGAGCGGGGAACGGCATCCGCGCCTGTCGGCACAACCTGGCCTATTGGCGCAGCCGCAACTGGTGGCCGTTGGGGCCGTCGGCATCGGGGCACGTCGAGGGCTGGCGATGGAAGAACGTGCCGCGCCTGGGCGACTACCTCGATGCGTCGCCTTGGCCGCCCATCGGCGACGTCGAGCATCTCGACGACGACGGCCAGGTCGGCGAACGTCTCATGCTGGGCCTTCGGCTCAACGAGGGAATCGCGGCGGCGGAGCTCAAGATGCTCCTCGCCCGCGGGGCGCGGGGCGGTCAGCGTCGAGCTGCGTTCGAACGTCACACGACGAGCGGCCTCCTCGAGTGGAACGGCGATCGATTGCGGCTCACGCCGCGCGGCCAGCTGTTGGCGGATACCGTTTTGGCGGAAGTGGTGTAGGGAGGCGGGGGGACCTGTTATCAGGTATCAGTCGACCAGCTCGAGAACGGAGTATGGGTCGAGCAGGTG
>JAGQOG010000173.1 GCA_020427695.1 Phycisphaerales bacterium | reverse complement strand
GGGCTCAGGGGCTCAGAATGGACACGCACTCCTCGGGACGATGGAGGCACGGAGGGAGTCGGAAACCCGTTCCGAAGGTGCCCTCGGCCAGCTCACGGCCGCCGATTCGGGGCCTGCAAACTTGGGGGAATCCCCCGCGGGGCTCTATACTTGAGTTGAAGGTCCACTAGGGATTTAGTCGGCCGAAGCAGCGCTCTCTGGACCTCTCATCCGTCGGAGCTTCGGCAGGCAGGGAGTCATGCGGCGGTCGTCCTCAGGAACTCTTCGGCAGGAATCTTCGAGGCATTGGATCTCGCGGGTGGCGGTGGTGGCGGTTGCGCTCTTCGTGGTTGCCACCACCTTTGCTCAGCGGGCCAGGGACCGAGATCGCGATCGCGAACAGGATCGCGACCCCGATCATCGTTGTCTCAATTGTCACGGCCAGTCGCGCATCGCCGGACTTGATCCGCGCGAGCGGCTCGCGATGGTGGGCACGTGGCTCGAGGAGCTGGGACCGCCGCCCGAGGGATGGGAAGAAGCGCACGGCGAACTTCGGGGCGACGAGCCGCCCGTTCGGCCCGAGCTCTTCGTCCTGCCGGCCGACCTCGCTGCGAGTCCGCATGCGGAGACGCACTGTGTCGATTGCCACGAGGACGCCGCGAAGCTGCCGCACCCCGTCAAGCTCAATCGTGCGACGTGCGGAAGCACGTGTCACGCCAAGGAGTGGGAGCGGTACTCGGAGGGATCGCACCGCGCGGCCTACGAGGACCACGACCTGAAGGCGCCCACCTGCGCATCCTGCCACGGCGGGCACGACATCCGGAGGGTGGACGACCTTGCCGCACCCCAGCATCGGCTGAAGAGCCTCTACCTCTGTGGCGACTGCCATGCCGATCACGGCCAAAGCCGCAACGGACACGACTCCGCCGAGCTGGTGCAGAGCTACCTCGACTCGGCGCATGCCAAGGCGATCACGCGGGCCGGTCTCCTCTGGGCGGCTTCCTGCGCCGACTGCCACGACGCCCACGGCGTGCTTCCGGCCGACGATCCCCGGTCCACCGTGAACCGCGTGCACATTCCCGACACGTGCGGCGCATGCCACCTGGGCGTCGCCGAGACGTACCGCACCAGCGTGCACGGCCGGCTGCTCGCGGAGGGCGACGAGCGGGCGCCGGTCTGCACCGACTGCCACACCGCCCACAGCATCACCCGCGCATCGTCGCCCGACTTCATGCGCGACATCGTCAACGAGTGCGGCGAGTGCCACAACACCCGGAAGGACGGCAGCGCCCGGCGGGCGACGTTCTACGAGACCTACAGCAAGAGCTACCACGGCCAGGTTTCGAAGCTGGGTTCGACCCGCGCCGCCCGCTGCAGCGACTGCCACGGGTCCCATGCCATTCTCCCGCTCGACGATCCGGACTCGATGGTGAACGAGGGGAACCTGGTCGCCACCTGCGGCCAGTCGGGCTGCCACGCCAACGCGAGCGCGAGCTTCGTCCGGTTCGACCCGCACGCGGACTACCGCGACCGGCACAACTACCCGGTCCTCTACGGCGTGTGGCTCTACTTCCTGATCGTCATGTCGAGCGTGTTCACGTTCTTCGGCCTGCACACGCTGTTGTGGTTCGTGCGCTCGGCGGCGCACCGGATCCGCAACGGTCCCGCTCCCAAGCACGCGCCGGCCGCCACGGCCATCCGCCGGTTCACAGTGCTCAACCGCGTCAACCACCTGCTGGTGGCGATCACGTTCTTCGGACTGACCGCCACGGGCATCCCCCTCGTCTTCTCGCATCAGCGCTGGGCGGCCGGACTCGCGGCGATGTTCGGCGGGATCGAGTGGGCAGGCTTCTGGCACCGCGTCTTCGCCACCATGCTGCTGGTGAACTTCGTGCTGCACTTCATCGGTCTGGGGCGGGCGTTCCTGCGGCGGCAGTGCTCGTGGAAGGAGTGGTTCTTCGGTCCGGGATCGCTGATTCCGCGCTGGAAGGACGTGAAGGACTGCCTGGGAATGTTCCGGTGGTTCGGCGGCCGCGGTCCGATGCCGAAGTTCGATCGTTGGACGTACTGGGAGAAGTTCGACTACTGGGCCGAGGTGTTCGGCTCCATCATCATCGGCGGCACCGGCCTGCTCCTCTGGTTCCCCGAGTTCATGTCGAGACTCGTTCCCGGATGGAGCTTCAACATCGCCATGATCGTCCACGGATACGAGGCGCTGCTGGCGATCGGTTTCATCTTCACGATCCACTTCTTCAACGCGCACGTCCGGGCGGACAAGTTCCCGGTCGACGACGTCATGTTCACCGGCAGCGTTCCCGAGGAGGAATTCAAGCACGAGCGTCCCGAGGAGTTCCGACGGCTGATGGAGAGCGGCCGTCTCGAGTCGATCCGCGTGCCGGCGCCGAACCGCCGTCGCCGGGTCGTGTGGGTGCTGGTGGCGGTGGTGTCGGTCGGGGTGGGCGTCGCCCTGCTGGCCCTGATCATCCTGGGCGGTCTGGGAGTCCTCCAATGAACGCCGCGGCACCGACATCGTCGAAGGCACGCGTTCGTCCCGACCCGTGTGGTTCGAGACCGCACGCGGGGGACCGCCGGACTTCGGCGCATCCGCGCCAGGGAGCGTCGCCATGAAGAACCGAATCCTCCCCATGCTGGCCGTGCTGCTGGTCGCGGGTGCCTTTGTCGCGCGGGCGCAGAATCCGCCCCTCGACTCGACCGGCTCGACGGCGCCGGCTCCGACCACCGATCTTCCCCGCACGGGTTGCGTCACCGCGCAGTGCCATCCCGGCGTGAAGGACCATGCCTTCCTGCACGGCCCGATCCGGGTGAACGGCTGCGACGGGTGCCACAAGCTGGTCGACCCCGCCCTCCACCGCTACGAGCTGCTCGGCGGCCCCCTGGAGATGTGCCAGCTCTGCCACATCACGGAGATGGGGACCGCACCGTACGCGCACGAGCCGTTCGTCGAGGGCGATTGCCTTTCCTGCCACGATCCCCATGGCGGAACGGGGAGCAGCCTCCTGCGGGGTCGCCGCTATGCCGACGCCTGCACGAAGTGCCACGAGGACATGACCGGTGCGCACGCGCAGGTGCACGATCCCGCGTCGGTGGGCGCATGCGGCGCCTGCCACGAGCCCCACGAGGCGCAACGGCCCAAGCTCCTCAAGGCGGAGGGGCGAGAGCTGTGCCTCGGCTGCCACATCCTCACCGGGATCGCGATCGAAGCCGGTCCGGTGGTGCACGATCCGGCGCTCGAGGACTGCCTGGTCTGTCACGATCCGCACGCCACCGACAACAAGGCGATGCTGACGACGAACGCGCAGCGCCTCTGCACGCAGTGCCACGAGGACGTCGCTACGGCGGTGAACAACGCCTCGCGACAGCACGAGGCCGTGACGTCCGAGCGATCGTGCCTGAATTGCCACTCGCCGCACGCGAGCTCGCACCCGTCCCTGCTGCGGGAGGACGTGAAGCAGCTCTGCTTCGAGTGCCACAACCAGTCGGTGACGCTGCCGGACGGGACGCACCTCCCCAACATGAAGCAGGTGATCGAGGGGGGCACCAGTCTCCACGGCGCGATCACGCAGCGAAGCTGCGTCGAGTGCCACGAGATCCACGGCGGCGGCCACCGGCGCCTCCTGGTCAACGAGTACCCCTCCGACCTGTACTACCCGTTCAGCGAGTCGGCGTACGCGCTGTGCTTCAGTTGCCACGATCGACAACTGGTCATGCAGCCCAAGACCGAGACCGCCACCGGATTCCGCAACGGCTCGCTCAACCTCCACTATGTCCACGTGAATCGCGACAACAAGGGCCGGTCGTGCCGGATCTGCCACGACGCGCACGCGGCGAACCGAGACAAGCACATTCGCGACAGCGTTCCGTTCGGCCCCGCGGGCTGGAATCTCCCGATCGACTACGAGAGCCTTCCCGATGGTGGCCGCTGCGGAGCGGGATGTCACCGGTCGTTCGCCTACAACCGCGTCGCTCCGGAGACGTATCCGGAGGTCGAGGACGACCAGTCCTGGCGCGGTGACAACCTGGTGCCCGGATCGCGCATCGAACCAACGGAGAAGCCCGGCGGATCCAGCAGGTGACCCGCTGCGTACTCGTCGTCCTTTGCCCAGAAACAGAACGGAGCTCGAAATGACAGTCATCTCCCGATCGATCCGAGGGCTCGCCGCGGGCGCCCTCCTGCTCGCCCTTCCATTCGCTTGGCCGGCCCGTGCCGATGATCTCCGGAGCGTGAAGGTCGGCGAACCGATGCCCGCCTACCACTTGCCGACCCTCGACGGCAAGACGGTCAGCAGCGACGAACTCCTCGGCAAGACCGTGGTGGTCGTGTGCCTCTCGGCCGAGCAGCACCGATCGGAGCTGGCGGCGGTCGAGTCGTTCGACGTGGTGAAGGCCCTCGGCAACGACAACGTGCGGCTGATCCACGTGACCGCGGACGCCGATCGGAAGGACTACTTCGAGGAGTTCCGCGAGGAGCACGGCATCGATGTGCCGTTGGCGTTCGACGCCGATCGTGGATGGTCGGCCAAGCTCGGGCTCATCGTGCTGCCGACGACGGTCGTGATCGGTCCGGACGACAAGCTGGTCCACGTGATCTCGCTGCACAGCAGCCGCTACGGAGGCACGCTCGACGCGTACATTCGGCATGCCCTCGGCGAGCTGTCGGAGGCGGAGCTCGAGCATCGCCTGGAGGCCGCCGCTTCGCACAGCGCGTCCACGCGCACCCTCGCGCTTGGGCACCGTGCGCAGGCCCGGGCGATGCGCGACAAGGGGCTCACGGACAGCGCGAAGGCGGAGCTGCTCAAGGCACGGGAGCTCCAGCCGGACGATCCCGAGATCGTCCTCGACCTCGCCGACTTGGACTTGGCGATGGGCGAGCTGGACCAGGCCGCGGAACTGGTGGACCTGGTGCTCAAGGCGCAGCCCGAACACCGACGGGCCCTCCAGATGAAGGCGATCGTCTGCTTCCGTCGTGGCCAGTTCGATCAGGCCGAGGCGTTGTTCAACGAGGCGCTCAAGCTGAACCCGAAGCCGGAACAGATCCACTACTACCTCGGGCAGATCTGCGAGGCGCGGGGCGACACGAAAGACGCCCTGGCGCACTACCGCGAGGCGCTGCGACGGCTGCTGGAGGAGCCCGGCTGAGGCGACCGAGCCGGATACCATCCCTTCATGACACCGATGCTCACTGCGATGCTCGTGGTTGCGTGCCTCGGGCCGACGGTCGACGATCAGCAGCTCCAGGTCTCGATTTCGCCCGCCGAGCACTCCGTCGCCATCGTCTCCCGGATCGCCACACAGGGTCCG
Organism: Phycisphaerales bacterium; assembly: GCA_020427695.1. GTDB lineage: Bacteria > Planctomycetota > Phycisphaerae > Phycisphaerales > SM1A02 > JAGQOG01. The sequence continues at coordinate 4,514 of JAGQOG010000173.1, read as the reverse complement.
GGGCCGCTGGTCCTGCTTCTCTCGGAGCGAATGGCCGTTGACGACGTCACCGCGAACGGGCGACCGGCACCGCACCGCGAGCTGGAGCAAGGCGACGGCACCGTGCGGATCGAGATCGACCTGCCGGCGGGCACCGGCGACGACCGGGCCGGCCGCCAGGCGGTGGTGGAGCTTGTCGGTCACGGTCGCTTCGAAGCGGACATCGCCGCGGGGGAGCGTCCGGGGCAGATCCACAACTTCTCCGTGGATGCGCACGTGGGGCCGCAGGGCGTCTTTCTGTCCGACGGATCCGCCTGGCATCCGCGGCCGCTCGACGAGCGGGGACGACCCGTCCTGCATCGGATCGGCGTCGAGATCGAGCCTGTCGAGGGGTGGGCGTTCGTGGCTTCCGGCGATCCGGCGAACGGCGCGGCCGGCACGAGCGCCGGTCCACTCGACAAGCCCTGCTGGAGCTGGCGCACGCCGCGACCGATCGACGGCTTGGCCCTGGTCGGCAACCAGCACGAGCTGCACGGCATCGTGCACGAGACGAACGAGGGACCGGTCGAGATCGTGATGCACGTGCCGCCGGAGCACGCGCGGTTCGCGCCGATGTATCTGGATGCTGCCGCGACGTACCTCGACCTCTACGTCCCGCTTCTCGGCCGCTTTCCGTACCGCCGCTTCAGCATCGTCGAGAACTTCTTCTCCTCCGGCTTCGCCTATCCGGGCTTCACGCTGCTTGGCCCGCAGGTGGTGGCCATGGCGCCGCGATCGCTGGTGCCGGGCTACCTCGACCACGAGCTGCTGCACAACTGGTGGGGCAACGGGGTCTATGTGAGCCCGACGGACGGGAACTGGTGCGAGGCGCTCGCGAGCTTCGGCGCCAACTACTGGCGGCGCGTGGCCGACGACGGTCCTGCCGCCGGACGTGCCTATCGGCGCGATCTCCTCATGAAGCTCTCGACCGATCCCGAGGCGCTCGACGACGGACCGCTCGGTTCGTTCGGGTCCGCCGATCCGTCCTCGCCGGGACCGAATCGCTTCGTTGGCTACGACAAGGGCGCGTTCGTCCTTGCCATGCTCGACGATGTTCTCGCGCAAGCGACGGGCGACCGGGTGGACGACGCCGATGCGCACCTCTGGGCGAGCTTGCGCCGGTTCGCCGAGCAGCATCTGGGCCAAGCCGCAACCTGGGCCGATCTCCAGGCCGCATGCGAAGCCGAGGCACCGGATCGACCCGCGGGTTGGCTCGACGGCTTCTTCCGAGCATGGGTGCGGGAGCACACCGTGCCGTCCACGATCGTGTCCGGCGCGAGCGATCCGGCCGCGGCCTTCGCGGCGCAGATTCCCGCCGCCACGGGACAGGCCGTCGAGGTCGCCTACGGCACCGGGGCGGCATGGTGGGAGATCGACCCCGACTTCCGCGTGTACCGCGTCCTGCCCGAGCAGCAGCTCGTGCCGACGATTGCCGGCACCACGGGTCCGGGCGGGCTGCGGGCCGAGACTGCCGAAGCACGCTCCGAGGTGCAGTCGTACCTGCCGCAGTTGGAGGCGTCCGAAGTCGGCGAGAATCTCGTCCTCATCGGCACGGCGGCGATCGCGCGTCACCGGGACACGATCGACCGCACCGGCGATCCCATTGTCGCGAGCGCCGGATCGTTCACGGTCGGTGGGAAGACGTGGACCGGTCCCAACCAGTCGGTGCTGCACTCGATGCACGATCCCGATCACCCGGGCCGGTACATCACGGTGTTCTCCAGCAACGGCGACGCCGGTTGGGGCCGGTTGCGCCTGATCCGGTTCTACAGCCGCGACACGACCATCGTGTGGGACGGCGACCAGGTGGTCGAACGGCGCACATTCGAGCCGGACCGCCGCGTGCGCACCGGCAGCGAGTCGTAGTCTCGTGCGAGCAGGATCGGGCGTCGATCCCGTCGAGGGAACGGCAGCGGTTCGATCCGAGGCCGGGTGCGATCGGCACGCGGCGGCGCGCTTGCGGTGCAGGATCTGCAGGGCGCAACCGCCGCCCCGTAAAAGGGCCCGACCAGGAATACGAGTCGATCGCAGGCCGCTGCGCGCCCGCACGGAACGGGCGAACCGGTCGGAGGGATCGCCTCGATCCGGAAAGGACGCACGATGCGAACGATCGCCGCCGCCCTGCTCCTCACGTTTGCGCCCGCCCTCGAGGTCGCGGCCGGGACCATCGTCGTGCCGGACGACGCTCCGTCGATCCAGGCCGCGGTGACGCTGGCGTCCGATGGCGACGTGATCGAGCTTGCGGCGGGGGTGTACACCGGTCCGGGCAACCGCAACGTCGAGTTGCAGGGCAAGCTGCTGACGATCCGATCCGTGGCCGGTGCCGCCACGTGCACGATCGACTGCCAGTACCTGGGGCGTGCGTTCCGGGCGATTGCCGGCGAGCCGATGGGAACCACGCTCGAGGGCCTCACGATCACGCACGGCCATGTCGGGGGAACCAACCAGCAGGCCGGCGCCGTCGAGGTCGCGGAGGGCGCGCATCTGGCGCTGATCGACTGCCATCTTGTCGCGAACGCCCTGGGCATGAAGGGGCGCGGCGGCGCGATCGCGTCGTTCGGCTCGCTGGTGCTCGACGGGTGCGTGTTCGAGAGCAACACCGTTTCGGACGACTTCTCCCTCGGCGCGGCGGTGCTGATGTCGGGCGAGGCCACGATCGTGGACTGCGCATTCATCGGCAACTCCACCAACGAGGGGATCGGCGGAGCGGTGTCGGCCTATGGATCGCTCACGCTCGCGGGGACGATCTTCGAGGGCAATCACGGCAAGTACGGCGGGGCGCTCGACGCGAGCGGACCCTTCGAGATCACCGACTGCTCGTTCGACGGCAACACCGCCCTCTCGATCGGGGGCGCGATGCGACTGGCGGGCCCCGGCGGAACGGTGACCGGCGTTCTCTTCCGGGGAAACAGCGCTCCCATGGGTGGCGCGATCGTCTGCGGCTCGGCGTCGCTGGTCTTCGAGCGCTGCCAACTGGTGGACAACCAGGCCGGGATCAACGGCGGCGGCGGCGCGCGGATCATCGGCACGGGAGCGACGGCGTGGTGGGGCTGCCTCTTCAACGGCAACGGCGCCGTCGGATCGGGTGGCGCGATCGCGGTGGCGGGCGGATCGTGCGAGGTTCTGGACTGCACAGTGACCGCCAACGCGTGCGGAAGCGGTGGCGTTGGGGGCGGCGTCTTTGTGGAGGCGACGGGAGCGGCGCAACTGTCGAACTCGGTGCTCTGGGGCAACACCGGCCCGAGCGCCTCGCTCCAGGAGCAGCAGGTCGCCGCGGACGGGTCGGTCTTCGCCGACGCGTGCTGCATCGAGGGCCTCGACGGCTCGCTCGGCGGGATCGGCAACATCGGAGGCGATCCCGCCTTCGTCGATCCCGTGGGATCCGACGGTCTCGCCGGCACGCTCGACGACGATCTGCGGCTCGCGGCCGGCTCGCCGTGCATCGACGGCGGCGCGAACCTGCTGGTGCCGCCGGCACTGGCCCTCGACCTCGACCACGGCCCGCGCGTCGTGGACGGCGATGCCGATGGCTTCGCGGTCGTGGACATCGGCGCCTACGAACGATCGGCGGCGCCCGCAGGCGATCTGGATGGCGACGGCATCGTGAACGGCGCCGACCTGGGGATCCTGCTCGCTGCTTGGGGCGGCGCCGGACCAGGCGACCTCAACGACGACGGCGTGGTGGACGGTGCGGACCTGGGCATCCTTCTGGCCGAGTGGACGCCATAGCCTCGGAACGCGAGGCGTCGTCCGAACAGTGCCGCACACTCGGAGCCCCGTTGCCGGTCAGCCGAACGCGGAGGGAAGCCCGAGCGAACGCCGCACGGCGGCAAGCTGTCCCGCGTGATACCCCTCGTGCCACGCGATGAAGAACGGGAGATCGCCAACCGTGGGGGCGTACGGAGCCCAGTCCTTGCCGTTGGACTTGGCGAGCTGCTCCGGCGAGAGTCCCTCGATCCACTTCTCAAGCGGTGCCCGACGATCGTCCAGCGCCTGGAGGACCTCCGCCGGAGCAGGGTAGCGCGACGCGTCCGAGGATGGCTTCGAGCCCATGCCGAAGAGCTCGTGCCACGACTTGGGGAGCGCGGAGGCCGCCCCGGCGAACTCCTTGCCGAAGTAGTCGTCGGTGCTCGCGAGGTGTCCGACGATCCACATCGCGTGGTGTCCATCGGGCATCGGCTGCGTGCAGAACTGGTCGGTCGGGATTCCCGCGAGGAGAAGCTTCGTGCCGCCCCGCGACATGCGGAGCTGGTGAAGCAGGGAGGCGGTCGGCGCCAGGGTCGAGGTGGGCATGGGATGTTCCTGTGGCAATCGCGCGAGTGCTGGATGCGGCGCAACTCGGGGGCGTGCTCTGAGTCTAGCAGCCCGTTGAAGAAGTGCTCCGTCGGCGAGAGCGCGGCATCGCGGCCCAGGCCAAGGAGCCGTGGCGCTGCGTTATCCCCGGAGATACCGCGAGCCGTGGCGACGCCGGCATGGGTCGCGAGGGCCGCTCGTAG
>JAGQOG010000172.1 GCA_020427695.1 Phycisphaerales bacterium | reverse complement strand
CCAGGTGACGTCGCCAGTCTCAGGGAACTGGTCAACGCGGAGCACCGCGTGCTCCGGCGCGACCGCCTGCGTGCGGTACTCCCTCGACGGCGCCTACGACCTGCTGGCCCGCCTCGGGTTCTCCTGCCTGCGGCTGCGTCCGCGCCACGAGAGGAAGAATCCCGCCAAGCAGGCGGAGTTCCGTCGGAACGCCCCCCTTTTGTCCGCACGATCGAGCAGGCACTGACGCCCTGCGGCGGCATCGTGCGCGTCTTCTTCATGGAAGAGGCGCGATTCGGGCAGAAGGGGACGCTCACGAACGTGTGGACGCAACGCGGCTCGCGACCGACCGCGGTCCGGCAGACGAGGTACGAGTGGGCGCATCTCTTCGCCGCCGTCGAGCCGGCGACGGGCGCGTCGAGCGCACTGATCGCGCCGTCGCTCAACACCGGGATCATGAACGCCTTCCTGCGCCAGCTCGCAAAGGAGGAGCTCGGCCCGCGAGACCACGCGATCGTGATCATGGACCAGGCCGGATGGCACCGGTCGAAGGAGCTCCGGGTGCCCGACCAGATCACCATCCTCCTGCTGCCTCCGTACTCGCCGGAGCTGAACCCCGTCGAGCGCGTGTGGGCGCACATGCGCAGCCACCATCTGGCCAACCGCGCCTTCGCCGACTACGAGGCCATCGTCGACGCCGGTGTCGACTCCTGGCGATCGCTCACGCCGGAACTGCTGCGATCCATCTGCCGATGCGAGTACCTCGAGCGCGAGGAGTAATCACGATCCGTATCAGTTCTGGCAGCGCTCTCGGGCCCCTTCTTGGAGCCCCTCCTCGACGTCACTTGCCCGGTTATCAGACCCGGTTCGCCGCTGATTTGAGTCGATCCAACCCCTCTGACGACCCCAAGAGCGCGGTTCCACACCGATTCTCTGAACTCTGTGTGGCAGATTGCCGTACAAGGCGATAGGCTCTGTCAGTCGAATCAGAGGGACCCCAGATGTCAGCCCTGCCGAACCAGCAATCCCGAATCGATTTCCGGCTCCAGAGTGAGCACAAGACACTCATCGAGCGCGCCGCCAGCGTCCATGGCCAGACGGTCACACAGTTTGCCATTGCCACGCTGGTAAAGGCTGCTCACGAGTCGATTCAGCAGGCCTCGCTCACGGAGCTATCGACGCGCGATCGCGACGTGTTCCTCGAGATGCTCGACTCGAACGCAGAGCCCAACGCTGCCCTGAAGAAGGCTGCCAAGCGGTATCGTTCACGACGTGCCTGAATCTGACCAGGACTGGCAGATCGAAGAACTCAGCGCCGACCGCGACCGGTCGGCGTTTTCTTGTGGGCACGAATCGCTTGACGACTTCCTGAAGAGATTCGCCGGGCAGAACCAGAAGACAGGCGTCAGCAAGACGTACGTGGCCACACGTCCGGGCAATCCAGCAGTCTGCGGGTACTACGCGATCTCAGCGGGAGCCGTGCAGTTCAAAGACGTTCCCGATGATCTTCGCAAACGACTGCCCAAGTACCCGGTGCCAGTCGCTCACCTTGGGCGCCTCGCCGTTGACGCCGGAGCACAAGGTCAACGCCTGGGAGAGACGCTCTTGATGGACGCGCTCGCGAGAATCGTGGGCGCGGCCGACTCGATTGGAATCCACGCCGTCGAGGTCGTCGCCATCGACGACATTGCGAAACGCTTCTACCTGAAGTACGGCTTCACCGAACTCCTCGACGATCCACACCATCTCTACATCTCGATCAAGACGCTGCGGAAGGCCAAGTTGATCTGAGGCTGATCCGGCAACACCGGTAGGCCCCGACGTTGCCACGTGTGCCCACCGCACGAGTCTGGCCCGCTCGCCCGCCTCTCCCCGTGTCTTCTTGCGCGGTTGACCAGCCGGGGCTGCGCCCAGCAGCCCGTTGAAGAAGTCATCCTGGCTGCGAGCGGCCCTCGCGACCCATGCCGGCGTCGCCGCGGCTCGCGGTATCTCCGGGGACAACGCAGCGCCGCGCCTCCTTGGCCTGGGCCGCGACCGCGCTCTCGCCTGCCCTGAGCAAGTCGAAGGGGCCGACGGAGCACTTCTTCAACGGACTGCTAGAGCTCCTGTTGCGTCGGCCGGAACAGGATCTCGTTGATGTCGACGTCCTCCGGCTGCTCGATGGCGAACGCGACAGCTCGCGCGAAGGAGTCGGGCCGGATCGCGACCGACTGGTAGTAGCCCTGGATGGCGCCGGCAGATTCGGGGTCGGTGATGTGGCTGGGCAGTTCGGTGTCCACGGCTCCAGGCGAGATGATCGTCGTCCGAAGGTTGTACGGCTTGACCTCCGACCGCAGCCCCTCCGAGATCGCCCGCACCGCGTGCTTTGTGGCGCAGTAGACCACGCCGGCGGGGGTCACCTTGTGCCCCGCTACGGAGGAGACGTTGATGATGTGGCCAGACTTCTGCCTCTGCATCTGGGGCAGCACCGCCGCGATCCCGTAGAGCACGCCCTTGATGTTCACGTCGATCATGTTGTCCCACTCGCCGACCTTCAGCTTCTCGAGCGGGGACTGCTGCATGAGACCGGCGTTGTTGAGCATCACGTCAACGCGCCCGAACGTCTCGACCGCGACGTCCACGAGACGCTGAACCTGCCCTCGATCGGTCACGTCCGTCTCGACGGCGAGAGCCATGCGCTCGCCGCCCAGGTCGCCGGCGAGCGCGTCGATGCGGTCCTTGCGGCGTGCCGCGAGGACCACCTTGGCTCCCCTGCTGGAGAGGTGGCGTGCGGCGGACTCTCCCAGGCCACTGCTGGCGCCAGTGACGACGACGACCTTGTTGGCGATATTGCTGTTCACTTCGGCTCTCCTGTTCGCGGGGCGCGTGTGCGCTCCTTCTCAATCGTCTCTCGATGCGACGCGAACGGTGTCGGCGCCGTCTCGGCGGCGAGGAGGCGTCGTCGGAGCATCGGATTGATTCCTGGAACGCACCGCCTCCTACTTGCGGTACTGCTCGTCGCTGACATGCTCCAGCCAATCGACGGGGCTGCCGTTCTGCGACTCCTGGATCGCGATGTGCGTCATCCCAACCTGGGGCGACGCGCCGTGCCAGTGCTTCGCGCCCGGCGGGAACCAGACAACATCGCCGGGCCGGACCTCCTGAATCTGGCCGCCCTCCGTCTGCACCCATCCAAGCCCCGCGGTGATGATGAGGTGCTGTCCGAGAGGGTGGGTGTGCCACGCGGTCCGGGCCCCTGGCTCGAAGGTGACGCTCGCGGCACCGACGCTCGATGGCGCCTTGGCGGTAAGCATCGGGTCGATGCGCACGGAGCCCGTGAACCACTCCTTAGGGCCTTGGACGGAAGCCTGCGAACCAACTCGTTGAATGTCCATCGACTGCTCCCTCTTCAGGCATGCAAAGGCGATCGGAGAGACCATCGCGAGGGCCGACGCCGTGGCCGCTCCAACCACGAAATCACGCCGAGTGACTCTGGGATGGTCTCGACCTGACATGTTGGAACAGTACCCGTCCGCTCGGAAACGGCAATACGATGGACTTCCGAGATGGTTGGACGATCGTCCACGCTTCGACCTGCGACCGCTCCCGCCGCTGGCGTTGACGACTGGTCGCACCTCGGCGCCCCCCCGCGCGATGTCCAGCGATTGGGGCGTCGATGAGCGCGTGAGCCGCATTCGGGACCTCTGCGCCTTCGGCGACGGTCCCGGTTGCCGGCCTGCGTCCGCTGGGGGAGGCTCATCCAAGGGGGCTCCCGCCACCCGGTGCGCAGCGCCGCCGGAGAAACGCCGTAGGAATGGTGCCGGACGCCCGCCCCCGCCACCTCGGAGAATCGCCATGGCTCCCTTCGCAGCCCGTCGCACCGCACACCGCCCGCTGGCCCACCGCCCGCTGGCCCACCGCCTGGTTGTCCACGTCGGCCCTGCCGCCGCGATCGCGATCGCGTTGGCCATGTTCTCGTCGGCCCACGCCGACGTCACGAATTGGATCGATACCGCCGGCGGCGCGTTCAGCGATCCGAGCAACTGGTCCAACGGCGTGCCCGGCAGCGGCGACACCGCCGTGTTCGCCATCACTCCGACCTCGTTTCCCCAAGTCATCATCGCCGGCCCCACAACGATCGATCGGCTGCTGGCCACGGCCAGCCATCCGACGCTCGTTCTCTCCGGCCAAACCCTGTCCGTGCTGGGCGCCAGTCCCGAACTCCCTGCGGTCGAGATCGGCGATGACGTCGGAAACAACACGCTCTTCATTCGGCAGGGCGCCCTGGTCGCACCCTCGGTGTCGGTCGGGCCGCTGGCGGGGGGCGGAGGAACGCTCTACCTCGGCCAGCTCGGCGCCGTGACGGCGACCATCGGCTCCACGCTGGTCGGCGACCAGGGCTCGGGATCGCTGTTCGTCCTCTCGCCGGCCAGCTCCTTCACCACCGGCGAGCTTTGGCTCGGTCTGGCCACGAGCGGCAGCGGCGTGTTCTCCTCGGTTGGAAATAGCAACACGGTCGTGACCGGCGACGCCCACGTGGGCATCGACGGCATCGGTCGGATCTGGACGACGAACCACGACGTGCACATCGAGGGCGACCTGTACACCGGCGCCGGGCCGGCCAGCGAGGGCGAGCTCCGGCTTCAACAGGACGGTGGCGACCTCGTCGTCGACGGGAGCGCCTTCTTCGGCGGCGAGGGACTGACCACGGTCTCGATGACCGACGGTCCGCACCTCGTGATCGGAGGGGATCTGACGGTCGCATCGACGGCCACGGTTGACCTCAAGCTGTGGAACCACACCGTGCCCGCCGAGCCGGCGCTTTCGGTGGCCGGATCGATCGTCGATCCCGAGGGGCACCTTCAGCCCCGGCTCAAGATCTCCGGAAGCACACCCGTGTTTACGCCGCCGATCGGCAGCGTGTACGCGGTCATCGCCTCCGGCACCCCCACCAAGTGGCCCGAGCTTCAGGTGCCCGCGATCTCGCTCGCCCGTCGATACGTGCCCGTCGAGACGCCGACGCTGCTCGCCGTCGAGGTGCAGGCCGGCCTCGCCGATCTCAACGGCGACAACGCGATTGACCAGGCCGACCTGGACGTCCTTCTCGGCGCCTGGGGTCGGGGTTCGAGTCCCGCCGACTTCAACGGCGACGGCACGGTGGACGGCGCCGACCTCGGGATGTTCCTGTCGGCACTAGGTGTGTAGCACGTTTGCCGCGGCCGGTCTGCGCCGTGCTGGGGATGGCGATCGAGGAGAGTCGCCAGGTTCGCAGCCGATCCCACATGCCGGAGCCTGTCACTCGATTCTTGGTTCTGTTCCACGCTGATTGTCCCTCGTCTCCGCCTGTTCGCCGCATCTGCTCCCTCAACCGCCTCGAAACGCCCTCCATGAACCGCCCGTTTCCTCTCGCGCTCGTGGGCTCGATGGTGCTTGCAGCCGCGTGCTCCAGCTTGCCCAACGAGAAATCCACTCCGGAGCTGGTCGGTGGTGCGTCCACTTCCTCGGACGCCCATCGCGCGAACGCCCGGCAACCCTTCGGCCCGCCGAGCCTTCGCTCGGGACTCCGGATCCCTCCTGGCGAACGGTTCGTCTTCGCGGGAGGTCAACCGAGTGGCTTCGTGGTGTGTGCCACCAACGAAGGGCCTGTGCCGGTGGCGATCGCTGCGGAACTGGGCGGCGAACGGTTCGACGTCGCTACGCTCGGTCCCGGCGAGAAGGCCACGGTTGCGTTCGTCGCGCAGCAGGCCGCCATCTTCGAGAACCCCTCGAACCGTGAAGCGAGGGTCCGTGCCGAAGTCTGGGGACCGACCGAGGTCGGGATGCGATACGTGCCCATGACGAACGAGTGATCAGCGGCCGACCGACCCTCTCGACCACCCGCACTCCGGACATCCGTGCAGAGGGAGCGATCGGAGGTCGAACCCGCACTGCGGGCACCGGCGCTCGAAGTTCCGCGCCTGGGCCCGGTAGCTGCGGATCGCCTCGATCATCTCGGGCCACGATCGATCGCACGTCGTGCGAGCGCGGGGGATCATGAACGCCCGGAACCGTCCGACGTGAATGAAGAGATGGGTGCTGGTCTCCTGGATGTCGGACACGAGCTGCCAGTCGTGCCACGACGAAAGGAGCGCCGAGTGGGAGCTGAGCCCGGCGTCGTCGAAGACGAGCTCCGATGCGCCGAGGTTCGCCTCGCCGTCCGACGCGTTCGTGAACGCCCTCAGCAACGAGTGCACGTAGCGCGAACGAGGCCAGCCCAACAGCACGATCGCGATGCCCATCGCCGTGAACACGTTGTGGCTGAATTGCACGGGCCGGTCGTGCAGGATCGGCGGGAGCTGGGCCGCCATCACGACGAGACCGCCGATCCACAACAGCCCCTTGCGCGACTGGCGCACCGTTTGGCGAAACTCCTTCGATGCCAGAACGAGCGCCTTGAAATCGGCGAGCGTGGTGTCGATGCCGATGCGGAGCGGTTCGTTGGCGGACATGGAACGCACCTTGGATGGGACTTGCGAGTGGAAGGTCAGTCGGGGCTTCCTGTCTCATAGGACGCGAGAACCCTTCCGAAGACATCCTCCGTCCAGAGCCACTCGGCGATCCGGCGTGCCGCCTCGCTCCCTTCTTCCGGACGCGTTGGTTCATGGCCCGATCGATCGATTCCGGCGGCATGTCGCGGTCAGGATACGCCGCTCCGCTCTTGGAAACGCGGGTGGTCGCGCCTTGCCGCCACCGGGACCGCAGGACCCGATTTCGGCAGTCGTGCGCAGGGCCCGAAAGGCGACGGCGTACCATTTGTCGGAGACAGCAATGGCGACGCCCGAAACGCTCGCTCTACCGCCCCGTTCGACGACGTCCCACCTCGGGAGCATCCGGATGAACGATCGCTTCGAACGCCGGGCGGTCACGCTCGTCGAGTGCCTGGTTTCCGTCCTCGCCGTTGCCGCGTTGCTGGCGGCTGTGGCGCCGCTGATCGGTGGAACGCGGACGACGGCGATGCAGTCTCGCTCCGCAGCGAATCTCGCTCGACTCGCGTCCGCCCACGCGTGCTACGCCGCCGATTGGGACGACCGCCAGTTTGTTGCCCTGACCGAAGAGGCCGGGCTCGCGGGCGACGACTGTGGTCAACTCATCGCGTCCTACCCGTGTCCTCCCCAGCTTCTGTTGGGATTCAGCGAGGACCAAGACCTCTACGGCTACTACTTGCCGTGCGGGATCTTCCCCGGCTCGTGCGCGGGGGGCTACGCGTTCTACCAGCCGGTCAGCTTCGGCTCCGACGACTGGCGCGGGTTCCATCGCCTGAACAACGCGAAGTGGTTCCAACCGTACGTCAACGACCGGTTCTACGATCCGGTCTTCTATGCGCCGGAGGACGCGCCGACGTTTGCCGCCGCGGCCACCTTCTTCGATTCGCCCGCGCAGTTCGCCGGGCTGCTTCCCGGATCCGAGTCCCTCGCTCCCACGAGCTACATGATGTCGGCGGCGGCGCTCTACAACCCGGACGTGCTGCGGCCACGATCCCAGGGAGGTTTCCGGTCGCCCTCCGCATTCGCCCCGGCGTACGTCTCTCCCACGGTCTCCCAGGCCGCGTATCCGTCGCTCAAGTCGCGACTGATCGAGCACTTCTGGCTCCGCAATCCACCGGGACCGTGCAATCCCGGCTTCCACGACATCTACGTCGAGCAGTTCTCCCCGGACTGCTCGCCGTACCTCTTCTCCCACGGCCTGGAGGCGACACCGCTCGCCCAGTTCTTCGATGGCAGCGTCTCGGTCCTGAAGACGGCGCAGGCCGTTGCGGACGATGCCCGGATTCTCCAGAGTTCGAACGGGCTCGACGGCCTGTGGAGCCGGGACACGCCGCTCGGCGCGAGCGGGTATCTCGGCGCCTTCGCCGTTGACGGCACGACCACCGCCCATCACGTTCTGACCACCGGCGGCATTTTGGGCCGCGACCGGCTGCACTGATCGGATGCCCTTGGAGCCGCCCATGAACCCATCGCGTCACCACGGCACAACCATCGTCGAGATCCTGGTGGTGGTTGCCGCCCTCGTTGCGCTCCTCGCAACGTTCACGCCGATCGCGGGCGGACTCAGTTGCGACAACCAGGTCCAGCAGTCCCTGGACAACCTCCGGCGCATCGGGACCGCGCACGACCAATATGCCGGCGACTGGAACGGGCGGCAGTTCACGCTCGTCGCCGACGACCTCGGTGCCTTCAGCGGCAGCTGTTTCTTCTACGCCGAGGCGAACGGCTGCCATCCGCCGCTTCTGCTGGGGCACGGTTGCGACGGTGCTCCCGAGGGCTACTTCTTCGGCTGCGGACAGGGGCAGTGCGACAGCGCGTTCCAACTCGTCAAGCCCATGGTGTTCGCGCCCAACGCCTTCGACGGCGCCTTCCGATTGGTGAATGCGGCGGGCTTCAACGCCTACGTGAACGGTCGGTTCTACGACCCCACGTTCTACGCTTCGGGCGACACCATCCCGTACGGCAACGCGTCCCCGTTCTTCGGGAAGCCCTGCCTCGACCTCGAGGCCAGCGGCCTGGTGTACTCGAGCTACGCGAACTCGCCCGCGGCGATGTTCGATCCCGAGGTCATGGGCGCAGGAACGTTCCAATACAAGAACCCCAACGGCTACGCCGACGGCTACAAGAGCCCACCTGCCTCCGCGGCCGCGTATCCCGAACTGAAGACGCGCACCATCGAGCACCAGTGGCTCTACAGCAATCCTTCGACCACCAACCCGAACTTCGCCGGCAGCGTGCCCTGGTTCTTCAACCACGGGATCGAGTCGCGACCGGCCACCCTCTTCTTCGACGGCAGCGTCCGGCGCCTGTCGGTTCTGGAGGCGATGCAGGCGGACAAGCGATTGTCGGCGCAGGGTGGCGGCTCGCTCTGGAATCGCACGACACCGCTCGGATCCAACGGCTACTACGGCGCCCAGGCCTGGGACTGGGTGGCCGACACGAGCTTCCACGTGCTGACGACGAAGGGCATTCTGGGCCGCGACACCATGTCGCCGGCGTTCGCGATTCCAAGCGAACCCTGACCCTCCGCCCAGATCGCCTCTTCCACCTGCTCCGCCAATTCCCGCGCGACGGCGCCGGTCGCGTGCGCGCTCCGCGACCATTCGGCTGGACCGTGTCGCGCCGGGCCCTTGACGAGGGCGATCGGCGCCGGTGAGATGGGCCCTTCCGCCCCGCGGATCTCCTCACCGCGCCGGACGAGACGCCCCATGATTGCCGACCTGATCTCCGCCATGGGAACGGTGCTTCTCGCCTGGTCCCTGGCGATCGCCACGCTCGGGGGCATCGGACTGCTGGTCCGCCGGTGCTGGGCCGGCGGCGGGAACATCTCCACCGATCCGCTCCTTCTGAGCTTCTGGGTCGGACTGTGTGCAACCATCGTCGTCGCACAGGTGTGGCATGTCTTCTGGCCCACCGACGGTCGCTTGGTCGTCGTCCTCGCCGCCGTCGGGGCCGTGGGGTTGGCCATCCATGCTCGTGGACTCTGGTCATGGGCGAAGGCGACCCTTCCCGCGCGTCCGGTTGCCCTCGTGGTCCTGGTGCTCCTGAGCCTCTGGCTCGCCGATCGGGCGATCGGACCGTGCCAGAACGTGGACAGCGCGGGCTATCACCTGGCTGCGATTCGGTGGACGGTCGATGGCCCGCTGGCACCGGGCTTGGCGAACCTGTCCCCGCGGCTCGGGCTCAACTACTCGACCTTCCTGTACTTCGGGCTGCTCGAGGCCGCCTTCCCGGAACGCTCGGCCAACCTTGGCAACGGACTGCTCGTGCTGGCCTTCTTCGTCTCGTGCGTCGCGGCGGGCGGGCGCCTGTACCGCGGCGTGGCACGCCCGAGCGACCTCTTCATGCTGGCGGTGCCAACACCGATGGTCGGCGTGGTCGTGAGTTCGAACATCGCGAGTCCTTCGACCGACCTCCTGCCGATGCTGTTGTGCTTCATGGCGGTCGCCACTGCGCTCGACGGCTGGCGCCCCGTTGCCGCGGCGCCTGAAGCCCTCGAGGGTTCGGCGCGGCCCCGCCTGGACGGCGGAACCGTCCTGCCTGCCGTGCTGCTCCTGTGCGTTGCCGCCACCTGCAAGCCGACCGTGATGCCGCTGGCGGGGATGCTCTGCGCCACGCTCGCGCTGGCGTGGCTCGCGGGCGCACGGAATCGGCCGGAACGGATTCGCGCCCTGGTCGCACTCGTCGCACTTCCATGCTGTGTGCTGGCGCCCTGGCTCGTTCGCAACGTCATGCTTTCCGGCTACCCCTTGTTTCCATTGACGGTGGCGCCCGTTCCGGTGCCGTGGCGCGTGAGCAGCGAGACCGCGGAGCACCTCACGACGTGGGCTCGCGCGGATGCGTTCCGCACCCTCAAGGGCACCGCGCGCCTGTCGGACATGTCCTGGGTGCGTTCATGGATCGCGTGGCAGTTCCGGTCGATCAGCTTCGGCATGACGGTTCTGCCCCTCGCGCTCGCTGTCGTCTCCGGCGCCACGATCGCGCTTCTGCGCGGGAGGGGCACGCGCCGGCCGGTCGGGCTCGTGCTCCTTCCGGCGATCGTGGCGAGCATTCCCGTGTGGATGATGTCGGGGCCGATGCCGCGCTATGGCTCGACGATCTTCTGGACGCTCGCCGGGGTGTGTTGTGCGCTGGCGACAGCGATGGTGCTCGAGCGCTGGCGCCGTCCTTGGACGCGTCGGTCGCTTCTGCTCTGCTTCGTGGCGCTCTCCGCCTCGCCGCTCGTCGGTTGGATCATGCTCGTCGCCGTTCTCAAGAAGACATCCGGCGACCGGGGCATCGTCTTCACCATGCCTGGCGAGGCGAACGGCTTCCATGCGATGCCAGCGCCCGAGCTCCTGCCCTTCGGTGCCCGCAACGGACTCGTGTTGAGCGTCCCCGGCCCCGGGCGAGGGTACCTCTGGTACGCCCCCCGCGGGGCGACCGATGCGCCGAGCCATCGCCTCGCCCTCCGCCGCGCCGGGGAACTGGACTCGGGCTTCGTCATGGCGCCGGCCGCCACGGAGCCGCCGAGCGACGACACCATCGCTCGCGCCGCCGCCTTCATCGCCGTGCATGCCGAACCCGGCGATGGACTGTTCCTGGCCGAGGCGTGGAACGACCGGCTTGCCGCGGAACTGCTCCCCCGCCTGCCGGCGGGCATGGTGCGGATCGATCCGGGACCACGCTCGATGTCCGCTCACGCGCGGCTCGACCTGCTGAAGCGGCTGAGTGGCGGACCCGGCGTCGACGGTGGCGAACCTGTACCGGCCCGAATATGGTTCGTCTTCGCGGATGGGCCGCAGACGGGTTCGGGCGCCGATGCAATGCCGCTCTGGTACGAGCTGTTGGATGCGTTCGCCGGGCGCGGCGAGCAGTTGCATCTCCCCGGGCTGAGCGTCGGATTGCATGTGATGTGATCCGCCGACCGAGTCCGAACCCGCGATCAGAGTTCCGATCACTTCAAGCCGACGCGCGATGACCCACGCGACACCTCCATCGACAGACTCGACGCCCGGAACCACCGAGGTGTGCTGGATCTGCCAGAGCCGGGCGACGAAGGTCGTCAAGCCGCGCAGCATCGATCGGGCGCTGACGCCCTCGGATCTGGCCATCACCGACCATCGCTACGGCCAGACCTTGACGCTTCGGCGTTGCGCCGACTGCGGCTTCCTCTTCGCCGAAGGCGCCGAAATGGCGGAGCTCATCGGTGTCTACGAGCGCCTGGACGATCCCGGTTACGAGGAGACCCAGGACACGCGAGCGTTGCAGATGGAATGGCTGTTGAAGCAGGCGTTGGCCGCACGACCGGCGGCCCGAACGCTCCTGGACATCGGCGCCGGCGCCGGGCTGATGGTGGCCAAGGCCAAGGATGCCGGCCTCGAAGCGACGGGCATCGAGCCGTCGCGAGCCCTGGTGGCCGCGGCGCGGCGGGTGAACCGTGTCGAGCTTCTTCAAGGCACGTTCCCGCACCCCGACCTGGCTGGCCGAACGTTCGACATCGTCACCCTGGTGGACGTGATCGAGCACGTGAACGACCCGGTGGGGCTCTTGCGCGACATCGCTTGCTCCATGGGCGAACGCAGCTTGCTGCTGGTGGTCACGCCCGATCGGGCCAGCCTCACCGCCCGGATGATGGGCTTCCGCTGGTGGCACTACCGGCTCGCGCACGTGGGCTACTTCGATCCGGCCACACTTCGAAGGGCCGCCGAGCGGGCGGGGCTTCGGATTATCGGTCAGCGTCGAGCCAAGTGGTTCTTTCGGGTAGGCTATCTCGCGGAGCGGGCAGCGGAGTACCTGCCAATTCGTTGGTTCAACCGGCTGGCCGAGCGGGTGCGACTCGGGCGCTGGATCTTCAGCGGGGTCATCCCTGTGAACCTCCACGATTCGGTACTCGTCATGCTCGAATTGGCGACGGAGCCGACGGGCCGCGATCCAGGCGCCCGCCCTGACGCTTCTGAGCCCAAGGGAGGGACGCGATGACGGTCCAGGTCGGATCCGTGGAGCCGGCGATCGACGCAACTGCCGTCGCGCGGCCGACCCTGCGCGGGCACATCTCGATCGCTCGTCCCGACCATTGGGTCAAGAACGTGTTCGTCCTCCCGGGACTCGTGGTCGCCCTTGCCCTCGATCCGACGAAGACGGGTTGGAACCTGATTCTCCCCTGCATCCTGGGGATGATCTCGGTGTGCCTGGTGTCGTCGAGCAACTACACCATCAACGAGATGCTCGACGCTCCGTTCGACCGCCAGCATCCGACGAAGTGCCGGCGACCGATCCCCGCGGGCCGGGTGAGCATCCCGCTGGGATACGTCCAGTGGATCCTGCTGATGGTGGTCGGCATGGCGCTCGGACTGATGGTGAACCTCCCCTTCGCGATCACCATGGGCGTGCTTTGGGTCATGGGATGCGTGTACAACATCCCTCCGCTCCGGACCAAGGACATCCCGTACGTCGACGTCTTGAGCGAGTCGGTGAACAACCCGCTGCGGATGCTCGCCGGCTGGTACATCGTCCGGCCGGACGTGGTGGTGCCCTCGTCCGCGCTCTTGAGCTACTGGATGGTCGGCTGCTACTTCATGGCCATGAAGCGGCTCGCGGAGTACGTCGAGATCGGCGATCCGGCCAGGGCGGCGGCGTACCGCAAGTCCTTCGCGTTCTACACCCGGGAGCGCCTGCTGGTCTCGATCATGTTCTACGGATCGGCGGCGATGCTCTTCTTCGGCGCCTTCATCATGCGCTACCGCCTCGAGCTCGTGCTGAGCTTCCCCCTGGTCGCCCTGGTGATGGCCAACTACCTGTCGCTCTCGTTCAAGCGCGACAGCGCCGTTCAGGCTCCGGAGAAGCTGTATCGGGAACCGACGCTGATGGCCTCCGTGATCGCCTGCGCCCTGGTCATGGGCGTGCTCATGCTGGTCAATCTGCCCTGGGTGAACAACGTCTTCAGTCCGGGCTCGGCCGCGTTCGAGCGCCTTGCCGGCGTGGACGTCAACGGTCCAGCAGAAGATGGGCCGTGAACGACTTCCCGATCTGCGCCCGCACCGCCGGACTCGGACACACGACGATCGATCGCCGGGCGGCCGCAAAGATCGCCAGGTCGGCGCGGCTGTCGCCCGCATAGTCGAACGGATCGTCCCCGACGTCGGCGCGGATCGCCCGGAGCTTCTCGCCGCCCTTGCGGTTGCTGGTTCGGTCGCTGGCGATCACCCGGTCGAAGAGCCCCAGGTGTTCCGCGACCGATTCGGCGATCCGGGTGGTCGCGGCGGTCGCCAGGATGGCGGGCTGACCGGCGAGCCGAGCCGATCGAACGTATTCGACGACGGAAGCGCGATACGGGAGCTCCGCGATCGGCAGCTCGATCAGCGCCGAGACCTTCTCCTTGAACGCCGAGCGTCCGCCAACGAGCCCCAACGCGGCGATCGGCACCCGCCACGGGCATCGCCGGACCATGCGCCGCAGCGACTCGTGGAGCGTGTCGAGGGCCACCAGCGTGCCGTCCAGGTCGACGTACAGCGGCGTGCGATCGAGGTCGGGAGGGGCGGAGGCGGGGGTCATGGGTGCTCTCGAGAACGCTACGCGCCGCCTGGCGCGGCCCCGATTCCCTGCGGCACCAGGTGCTCACGGGCGTCCGACCCGGTGCCACGGTGCTCCCGACCCGCGCGTTCCACCATCGCCCGCACCTTCGGCAGGCTCCCGCGGTGCTCGCGCTGCAGGAATGCGACGAGACCTTCCCGCACTTCGCACCGCAGATCCCACCCGTTGGAGGCGTCGCGGGCGCTGACCAGCGCGCGAAGCTGCACGCCGTGTTCGTCGGTGTCGGTCACCACCAGGCCCGCCACGCGCCCATCCCAGTGCTTCGACCGTTCGGCGAGGCGCCGAACCTCGGCGCGAGCCGCCTCGACCGGAACGGTGTAGTCGGCTCGCACGTAGACCGTTCCGAGAATGTCCGCGGTCTTGCGCGTCCAGTTCTCGAACGGCTGCTCGATGATCCGGGACAGCGGCACGATGAGCCGGCGCTCGTCCCAGATGCGCACCACCACGTACGTCGAGGTGATCTCCTCGATCCGACCCCAATGCCCATCGACGACCACGACGTCGTCGAGACGGACGGTCCCGGCGAGTGCGATCTGGATGCCCGCCAGGAAGTTTCCGATCGTCCGTTGGGCGGCGAGGCCGAGAATGATCCCGGCCACGCCCGCGGAGGCCAGCAGGCTGGCTCCGAGCTGGCGGATGGACGGGAACGTCATCAACGCCGCCGCCACGCCCACCACGCCCGCCACGATCGACACGATGCGGGAGACGACGCGAAGCTGCGTGTGGATCCGGCGGGCCTCGAGGTTGTCGGCCACGTCGGTGCGATGCCGGCGAAGGACGACCATGACCGCGGCGTTCAGGATCCGGATCACGAGCCACGTGGCCACGCCGATCAACCCGATGGCGAGCAGCCGTCGCAGCAGTTCGTCGGCCTCCTGGGGCAGACCGAGCGCTGGGCGCATGAGGAGCACGATCAGAAGCGGCACCGCGAGCCGCACTGGCATGCGCAGCCGCCGCACCATGTGCTCGTCGCCGTCGAACTCGGTCCGCCGTGCGGCGAAGAGCACGAGGCCGAGGACCAACTCGAGGAGGAGCGAGCCGACCACGACGGCGCCCAGAAGCGTCACCGCTCCGGCCGCCCAGGGTGGCCATGCGGCAAGTGCTTCCCCGACCGGGCCCCCGATGTCTTCAGGTTGGATCATGTCGAACACTGTATGCGCGCTTCGACGGAGGATCGACGCCGTCGTCCTCCTCGATGCGCTCTCGCGCCCGCGCGGCGGCGTGAGCGCCCCGTTGGGAGCCGATTCCGCGCAACCTCGACGCGGATCGTGCACCGGATGGCAGCACGCTCGACGACATCCGCTCCGACCGGGCGCACATGTGCGTGACGACCACTTCGTGAAGGTCGATGCGTTCGAGCCTGCGCGTCGCATGGTCCAGCGCCGTCGCCAGCCGGCCATGAAACGCGCACCAGGCGATCAATGTCACCTGTGCTGTTCCGCGAGCACCCGTTCCCACTCCCCTTCGCGGGGCAACCGCCAGCCCGTTCGACACGAACCGGCGGCGAAGCGAACGCCGATCCAGCCGGACGCAATCACGATCAGCAGCGTCGCGACGAACGCCGCTCCCGCGGCGCCGTTCCGGCCGGACCCGCCGCCGTTGCCCCCGTTGCGGAGCGGACCGCCCGACCAGGCGAGCAGGAAGGCCGGATCGAGTTGGCCGTTCGCTTGACCCTGGAGAACGTCGCCGACCAGGGAACGGATCGCACGGGCGTGGGCGACAATCGCGTCCTCGTCGGCGTCCGGACCGACGACCTCGGCCACCGCCGCCTCGATCTCGTCCGGTTCCGACGGATCGGCGTCGTCCGACCAGGTCAGCGTCCGTTCACGGCGGGCGGCCGGTCCGACGTAGCGCCCGTTGACCCACGTCCCGCTCGACGGGCGATCCAGGAAGCGAACCAGCGTGACGGACGTGTTCCACGCTGCGCGGGGAGGAAACCGGCGCCACTCGTACGCGGTCTCGAGCGTCACATGCAACGCGGGCAACGCCGACGACTCGTATTGGCCGTGTCCCTGCATGCTCCGGGTGGCGAAGATCCAGCCCATCGCGGCCGCCGCGGCCGGGCCGACGACAGCAACGGCCAGGACGATCGCCGCGACACCGGCGACGACTCGACTCGACCGGGGACCCGTCCGAACGCCCGTCGTCCTGATGTCAGCGCCACACTCGGGGCAGGTGGCCGTGGTCCACCCGCCCAGGCGGTAGTGACAGCCACCGCATACCGGAGTCGCATCGCTCATGCCAGCGCTGCGAGCGATCGCACGCTCGCGGAGCAGTCCGATGGCGAGCAGGGCGAGCGACAAGACGAGCAGCACGATCAGACCGGTCACGACATGAGTCTACGTGCAACTGCACGCGCTTCGATGAACAAGGCGGCGGGCGGTTGCGGCCGCCCGCCGCCTCACGCTGCTCTCTTGAAGCGGCGAGGGATCACCTCGTCCAGAGTCCGAGCAGGATGCCGAGATCCCCGCCGTCCACGGTCCCGTCCCCGTTGAGGTCGGCGGCGCAACTCGGGCAGTCGCCCCAGGCCGCGAGCAGGAGGCCGAGGTCGGCGCCGGTCACGGATCCATCGCCGTCGAGATCGCCGTGAACACCATCGCCGATGAGCGCCACCGTGTGGGTCCCCCGACTGGACACCTGCAGGCACGGGCCGAGATCCGCGGGGACGTCGCATTGGCCGGTTCCGTTCGCGCCCCAACAGACGATCGTGCCGTCGGCCTGGATCGCAACCATGTGGAAGGAGCCCGAGGCCATCCCCAGGCAGGGACCGAGGTCCTCCGGGACGTCACACTGCCCTTGCGCGTTGTCTCCCCAGCAGGTGATGACGCCGTCATCGGTCAGGGCAACGGCGAAGGTGTTGCCGCCATCGGTCTGCACGCAGGGAATCGGGAACTCGGGAACGTCGTGCGGACCCGAACCTCCCCAGCAGCCGAGGGTGCCGTCCGCCTTGACCACGATCGTGAAGAGTGCACCAGCGGCAACCTGGATGCAGGGACCGAGGTCTGCCGGCACATCGCACTGGCCGAAGTCGTTGAGCCCCCAGCACACGACGGAGCCGTCGGATCGCAGGGCAACCGCGTGAGCAGCGCCGGCCTCGACGTCGATGCAGGTG
>JAGQOG010000171.1 GCA_020427695.1 Phycisphaerales bacterium | reverse complement strand
GGTCGTGGATGCCCTGATCCAAGCCTCAGGCGATGCCGACCCCGTTCTCGTCTCCGCCGCCGCCGCCGCCCTCGGTGCCACCGACACGCCGGCGGCGGCGTCGCGACTCGCGCGACTGGCCGAACATGCCGATGCGCGCGTGCGAGCCAATGCCATCGAGGCCCTGGCGGTCGGTGCCGACCCGACGGTCGCGCTGGTTCGGACCGGGGCCTTGGATCCCGTCGGACGGCCGCGAGCGAACGCCATTGCCGCCCTCCTCCGACGGAGTCGAGGCGAAGGCGTCGAGCAGCTCCGGAAGATGCTCTCCGATCCCCGCGCCGAACACCGCCTCAGCGGGCTCTGGGTCGCCCGGCGGCATCGTGTGGACGAGCTGGCGGAGGCGATCCGCGGCTTGTCGAACAACGATCCCGAGCCGCGGCTGGCGGCGCGGGCGGCCGCCGTCGCCACGCTCTTCGACGAAACCCAAGTGCCGGCACCACGCCGGAACATCGAGGCCGCCGCATGACCTTCGACCTCTCCGGGCTCCTTGGCCGATCGATCGAGATTCCGACCTGGATGCTCTTCGCGATCGCCGGCGCCGGTCTGGCCCTGGTGGCGTCGTCGTGGCTTCGGCGCCCAAGGGTGGGCGACGGCTTGGCCCTCTACCGGATCTCGAACGGGCTCGGCCTGGGCGTCGCCGATCGGCGCCTCCTTCGCCGGTTGGCGAACGCAGCGGGCGTCCCGACCGCCACGAGCCTCCTGCTCAGCCGCGGCTGCTTCGATCGGGCCGCCACCATGTACGCCGCCAGCCACGGGTGGCACAGCCGGATCGACCGCGTGCGGGCCACCGCGTTCGCGAACGGCGACGCCCGCACGTAGCTGCGCCCGCAGCGCGCAGGCGAACCCCTGACGGGGCCCGCCTCGATCGCACACGGACATAAGCCGAATTCTGTCGCGTTCCGGCAAGCCGGGACGGCGCGGCCATTTCTCTGGGGCCGCCGTTGCCGACGACCTCGAGCACGCTACCCGCCCCGCGACCCGCGGACCGCGGGCGTGCCGCCGAGGCGGCACGGGGGCTGCTTGCGCTTACACGCGGTGGGGTTTGCCCTGCCCCGAGCGTCGCCGCTCGAGCGGTGCGCTCTTACCGCACCATTTCACCCTTACCGCCAGCGGGGCGAACCCGCTGGAGGCGGTGTCTTTTCTGTGGCACTGTCCCTGGCCCCGAGATCGTGGGCCGGTGGGTGTTGCCCACCACCGTGTCCTTCCGTGTTCGGACTTTCCTCCGCCGCAGCGACCGGAGCCGTGCGACGGCGACCGCGTGTCCGTGCACCGAATGGTACGCCCAAGGAGGATCGGAAGTGCGCGCGGAATGCGATCCGATCTCGTACAGTCCCACCGATGGCCTCCCCCACTCCCAATCCGGCGACTTCGGCGACGCCGCAGCGCCTGCTCGTCTGGGCCGACAAGGGGCAGGAGCCGTTCGTGCGGCACGTGTGCGCAGTCGGAGGATTCGTGGTGGTCGGCGCCACCTCGCCGGAGTCGACACATGCCCAGACCGTCGCGACCGCACTCGACGTCTCGCGCGTCGGCGACCTGCGCGAATCGGCCCTGCGCGGCGAGGCCGATGCCGTTTGGCTCGTCGCCGATGCGCCCGCAGAGCCCGAACTGCTTCGGCAACTCCGGGAGGGCGGAGTCGCGGTGGTGTCGAGCGAGCCGCAGCCCGGGGGTCTGGCCGACCTCGCGGCGACCGGTTCGGATGCGGCCACCACCTTCGCGCCGCTCATGCGCCAAGGCCGGTGCTTCTCCGCCATGATCGATGCCCTGGACCAGTTCGGCGAACGGCGCTCGGTCTTTCTCTCGATGCGGTCGGGCCCGGGGCAAGGCTCGATCCTCGCCCGCCTGTTCGATGCGGCGGATCTGGTGGAACGGCTCTGCGGCACCCCGCAGAAGGTCGATGCGGCGTTCGTGGGGGGTGACGGCAACGACGAGGTGGGCGAGTCGCTGCGTGTTCACCGCGGGCATCTGACCGCCAACCTCCGCTTCGCCGGCGACCGTTGCGGCAGCCTCGCGATCAGCAGCGCCGCGGGACGATGGTTCCGGGGCGGCACCATTCTCGGGGAGGGCGGCTGCATCCGCTTCAGCGACGCCGGCTTCGACTGGTTCGGGCCGGACGGCGCGCTGGTCGATGCGCACGAGGTCGGCGGACCGGACGATGTGGCGTCGGTCGTTGCCGCCGCGATTCACGCGGCCATCGAACGCAGCGATCGCACGTTGGGCGAGTCCGATGTGAGCCGCACCGTCGCCCTGTGCGAGGCCGCAAGGCTGAGCTGCCGAACGGGGCAGGGGGAACCGCCACAGCGGATCCTCAACATGTTCCGATCGAGTCCGTAGCGCGGTCGTCGGCGTCGTCCGCCACCGCCTGGAGTTGCTTTTCGAGCGACGGATGAAGCCGCTCGCGGTCGGGATCCTCCGCCAGGAAGAGCGTTCGCCGCCGCCCCTCCCGGAGCGGCAAGCGCAGCACCGCGTGCTCGAGGTATGGAGGCTCCTGCCCGCCACCGCGCATGCCGCCATACAGCGGATCGCCCGCGAGGGGAGCGCCCAAGTGCTCGAGCATGGCACGGATCTGGTGATAGCGGCCGGTGTGGAGCCGGATGAGCACGTGCTCGTGACCATTCCTCTCCGGCGCCGGCGCCACGGCCAGGACCTCGAGCCGTGCGGGCTGGCCGCCACTTCGCACGACCTTCGCGATCCTCCCCACCGTTCGCAGGTAGACCGCATGGGGCCCGAGGAGTTCGTCGCTCCGTCGGCCCCGCTCGGGGACGATCCGTGCGAGGTAGGTCTTCTCCCACCGCCGCGCTCGGATCTGCTCGCTGTGGAACGCGGCGGCTTCGCGCGTCACCGCGGCGAGGACGATCCCACGGGCCAGCCGATCCAGGCGGTGCGGCAACCAGCAGTCCTCGACCGCAAGCTCGCGTCGGAGCCACACCAGCAACGACTCCGCGGCTGGCGCTTCCGGCCGCTCGCACGAGAGGCCCGCGGGCTTGATCGCCGCGACCTCCTCCTCCCCCCGCCACAGCAGCCTCGGCGCGGCGGTCATGGCGCCTCCGTCAGCAGTCCGAGCATCGTGCGGGCGATCGGGCTGAGCGTGCCGGGCCGTTCCCCGGCCAGAAGCGACCGCACCGCGATCCAGCGCAGGGCCGGATACTCCCGTGTCGGCGCCGGGTGGTCGGCGCCGGCCACGCGCAGGCGGTAGACGAGCTCCCACGTTCGCATCACCGCGTCGTAGAGGACGGCGATCGGCACCGGCGCCACGGACGGACGGAGCCCGGTCTCCTCGAAGAGCTCCCGGCGGACCATCTCTTCCGGAGCGACGCCCGGCTCGAGACCTCCACCCGGTGCAAACTCCCAGCAGCCCGGATAGCCGCCGACGTGCGCGGCGCGCTGCCCGAGGAGAACCGCGTCCCCCGCCAAGGTGAAGCCCTTCACGCCCAACGGCCGCACCCCCGTGTCCAGCCCGCGCTCGCCCACGGCGTAGTACCGGTAGGCGCACTCCACGACGTGCACGGTCGCGCCGCCGTGCCCGTTGCGATGGACGCCGAGCACGTGCAGGATGCGCCCTTCGAAGTACGCGGAGTTCGCCGCGCGCAGCGCCTGCCAGTGCCGCTCGACGTCGGCGGCCGAGGCGCCATCCGGAACGAACGGTCCTTCGACGGAAGCCACCGTCGCCGGGCGGCGAAGCCGGATGCAGCGATGGCGAGCGTTCGAAGTGGATGGCTCCTTCACGGGGGCAACGCTACTCGCCGAACCTGATGCCTTGGGCCAGCGGGAGATCGCGACCGAAGTTGATGGTGCACGTCTGTCGGCGCATGTACTGCTTCCACGCGTCGGAACCGCTCTCGCGCCCGCCGCCGGTGTCCTTCTCGCCGCCGAAGGCTCCCCCGATCTCCGCACCGCTGGTGCCGATGTTCACGTTGGCGATGCCGCAGTCGCTGCCGTTCGCGGAGAGGAACTGCTCGGCCGACCGGATGGAGTCCGTGAAGACGGCGCTGCTGAGTCCCTGGGCCACGCCGTTGTTGAGCGCAATGGCCTGCTCGAGATCGTCCACCTCGTAGATGTAGAGGAGCGGCGCGAACGTCTCGTCGTGCGCGATCTTCGGATCACCGCCTTTCGGCACGCGCACGATCGTCGGCTCCACGAAGTGGCCGGGCTTCCCGGCGAACCGCCGAATGCCGGGCAATCCACCGCAGAGCACGCTGCATCCCTCGACCTCCGCGGCGGCGATGGCCGACTCCATGCCGCGCACGGCACCGGCGTTGATCAGCGGCCCCATGAGCGTTCCGTCGTCGAGCGGATCGCCGATGGGCACCGATCGGTATGCCTTCACCAGCCGCTCCGTGACGGTCTCCACGATGTCCCGGTGGACGAACAGGCGTCGGGTGGTGGTGCAGCGCTGACCGGCGGTTCCGACGGCGCCGAAGAGCACGCCGCGCACCACGAGGTCGAGGTCGGCGTCCGGCATCACGATGATCGCGTTGTTTCCGCCGAGCTCGAGAAGCGAGCGGCCGAGCCGCGCCGCGACCGCCTGTCCGACATGGCGTCCCATGCGGCAGCTCCCGGTGGCGCTGATCAGCGGGAGGCGCCGGTCAGCGATCATGGGCTCGCCCACCTCCTGGTCGCGCCCGATGACAAGTCCGAAGAGATCGCACGGGTCGAGTCCTTCGGGGCGGAAGACCTCCTGCTCGCGCATGACCGCATGCACGACCTCGGTCGTGGCCACCGCCGTGACGGGGGCCAGGAGGCTCGGCTTCCAGAGCGTCGCATTGCCGCACACGGCGGCGATCATGGCATTCCAGGCCCACACCGCGGCCGGGAAGTTGAACGCGGTGATCACGCCGATCGTGCCCAACGGATGCCATTGCTCGTACATGCGGTGGCTGGCCCGCTCGGAGTGCATGGAGAGGCCGTAGAGCTGGCGGGAGAGCCCCACCGCGAAGTCGGCGATGTCGATGCACTCCTGGATCTCGCCCAGGCCCTCGGCGTGGATCTTGCCCACTTCGAGGCTGACGATCGTTCCCAGGCGGTCCTTCTCGCGACGAAGCGCTTCGCCGATCAGG
The DNA here is from genome assembly GCA_020427695.1 of Phycisphaerales bacterium. GTDB lineage: Bacteria > Planctomycetota > Phycisphaerae > Phycisphaerales > SM1A02 > JAGQOG01. Next base: position 592 of record JAGQOG010000171.1, on the reverse strand, counting down.
CGCACGACCTCGCCGCGGCGCGGGGCGGGAAGCCCGCGCCACGCGCCTTGCACGGCTCCCGCCCGACGGATGGCGGCGTCCAGCGCGTCGCGATCGTCGAGGCGCACCGCGGCGATGGCCTGTCCGGTGGACGGGTTCTCGGACACCTCGCACGTGCCGTCGGCCTTCGCCGCCGGCAGCAGTCGAGGACTCGCGGGAAGCACGACGCGGTGCCGGGCGTCGACGGATGCAGCGGTACTCATGGGTGCAGCGTAGCGGCTGATGCGCCCGACGTGGAACACCGGCCCGGGCCCAGCCGATACACTCCGGACCTTTCGCACCCGGACGCAACGAACCCATGACCAATCCGACGAACGCGACCGCCTCCCGCCGCTCGACGGTCGCGTACCTCTCGATGGAGATCGGCCTCGATTCGGCCGTTCCCACCTACGCCGGCGGCCTGGGCGTGCTGGCCGGCGACACCATCCGAGCGGCCGCGGATCTGGGCATCGCCATGTACGGCGTCACGCTGGTCCATCGCGACGGCTACTTCTTCCAGCGGCTGATGCCGGACGGCTGGCAGATGGAGGAGGCGGCCCGTTGGGAACCGACC
>JAGQOG010000170.1 GCA_020427695.1 Phycisphaerales bacterium | reverse complement strand
GTCAACAGAGATTGTCGCGCCGTCCGCGGACAACGAACCGGTCACCGTCAACGCCGCGACCGTCACCCACAGCGTTCCGTCCGGTGCCGACGAGCCGATGGCGCCGTCGATCAAGAGCGTCCCGACGGTGACGTAGAACGACGATCCCGGGGTGTCGTGGTGCAGCTCGCCGCGGAACACGAGCGTGCTCTCGGGATCGCCGTTGACCTTGCCCTTGCCACCGCTCAGGACCACCCCCTTCTCGATGGCCAGCGTGCCGCCGTTCGCGATGTTGATGTTCTGGGTCAACGATGTCGATGGCGCCACGGTGAAGAGGAAGGTGCCCGCCAGGATCGATGCGACCGGATCGTCGAAGGTGATCGAGCATCCGGAGCCCAGGAAGGAGAGCGTCCCGTCCAGCCAGAGGTCTCCCGCAACATGGAACCGTTCCGCGGGCTCGACCAGCGCGATCGAGCCGGTGATGACCGGATCGATCAGCAGGTTGCCGGAGTTGGGTGTGAACGCAAGGCTGCCGCCCGCCAGGACGATCTCGCCTCCGTCGATCGTGCCGCCGAGTAGTTGCAGCGTGCCGATCGCCTCGTCGATCATGAGCAGCGAACCGCGGTTGTCGAGCACACCGACGAGCTCGAGCGGCGGGCCGGCGTTGACGATGGTGTCGACGTCGGCGGTGGTGAAGCTGCCGCCAAGTCGGAGCTTGCCCGCTTCGCCCACCTCGATGCTGCCGGCGCTCGACCAGAAGGTGGAGGTGAGGCGGGCCTCGCCCGCGACGACCTGGAGCGTGCCGCCGTTCACGAAGTCGTGGCCGAGCCACCGGACCACGGTGTCGTCAAGAGGGTCGTCGGCATCGACGACGATCGTGCCCTGACTCACCAACGTGTCGGCTCCGGGCGCAAACACCGATCCGCCGAGGTTCGCATTGACGGCGTGGACCGTGGTTTGGGGCCCGAGGACCACCGTCGCGTCGCCGTCGATCGCCAGCCGCGCCGGCAGGCCGAGGACGCCTTCAACCAGGAATGTTCCCGCCGAAACGGTTTGATCGCCCTCGAAGACCAGACGAGCGCCCGCACCGGTGAGGGCGACGGTGCCGTCAATCGCCAAACCGTCGTGGACGCGTGCCGTGGCGAAGACCGTCTCGAGCTCGAGGTCGCCCTCGATCGCCACGCCGACCAGCGTGTTCGTGGTGGCGCTCGTGGCCCGGAGCGCTCCGGCGATCACGTTCCAGGTGCCGCCGACCAGGCTGCCGCCGTCGAGGGTGACCGCCGCGTCGGAGGAGACAACGGCGGTACCCGCGACGTGGAGAGAGCCGCCACCGATCGTGAGGGGCGATGCGGTCTGGAGGCTCGCGATCTCGGTGAGGCCCGAGGCGTGGAACACCGTCAATCCGGGGATTGCGCCGATGACGACATCGTCGTTCGGGCCGGGCAGGAGGTCGCCGGACCAGTTCAGGGGATTGCCCCAAGCGCCGTCGCCGCCGCCGCCGTCCCAGGCGACCGTGTCGGCGCTCGCGGCAGAGGTTCCGCACAGGAAGCAGGCGATCAGGAGCGTGGCGGCGAGGCGGCATCCGTCCGATCGTCGGTTCAGGGGCGTCATGAAGATCCTCCGACCGATAGTTACGACGGACGGAAGCTGGACTTGCGCTCGTAATCCAGTTTCCGTCGTCGGGTGCCACGGCCGTCCCGGCCGTGCCGAACGTACACGCGTGGACTACCGCACCGCCGAAACGGCCGAGGCACCCATCCCGCGACCCTTGATCCCCTGTTGCCTCGATCCCCCTACCCCCACAACTGCTTCACCAGCTCCACCAGTTGGCGATGAACATCCTCCCACTCGCGCATCCGCACCCACGAGAGCGCGTTGTCGCGGCACCACCGGCGGAGCGCGCTCGAACCCAGGGCGGCGCCCTGCTCCTTCCAGGCGTCCCACAGCTTGAGGAAGGACAGGAAGTCCGACGACGGATCGCGGAAGCGCTGATGGGCCAGGTCGGCGGCATCGGCGCGGTCCGGCGGCCGCACGCGGGGATCCTGCACCGCCAGTGCCGCGACGATCACCAGCACATCCGCCAGGCACCCCTCCCGCCGCGCCTCGACGAGCATCCGACCCAGACGCGGATCGATCGGAAGTCGCGCCAGCTCCTTCCCGAGCGTTGTCAGCGTGCCTTCGTCGTCGATCGCGCCGAGTTCGTGGAGCGTCTCGTAGCCCGCGGCGATCGCCCGCGTGGACGGCGGGTCGATGAACGGGAACTGCTCGACGGGACCGAGGCGGAGCGCCTTCATCTGGAGAATCACGCTGGCGAGGTTGGTGCGCAGGATCTCGGGATCGGTGAACGCCGGTCGGGCGTCGAAGTCCTCCGCGCTGTACAGCCGGATGCACACGCCCGACTCGACGCGCCCGCAGCGCCCCGTGCGCTGGTTGGCGCTCGCCTGCGACACCGCCTCGATCGGGAGACGCTGCACCCGCGTGCGCGGACTGAACCGGCTGATCCGAGCGAGGCCGGGATCGACGACGTAGCGGATGCCGGGCACCGTCAGGGAGGTCTCGGCGACATTGGTCGCGAGCACGATCCGGCGTCCGTTGGACGTCGTGAAGACCTGCTGCTGCTGCGCCGGCGAAAGTCGTGCATAGAGGGGTAGCACTTCGATCGCTTCACGCCCGGGCAGCCCTCCCCGGAGCGCGGTGCGCTGCAGGTGCTCGCCAACGTCGCGAATCTCCCGTTCGCCCGGCAGGAAGACCAGCACGTCGCCCCGGCCATCGCGCCAAAGCGACTCGATGGCCGCCTCGATACGCCCAGGCAGATCGGTCTCATCGTCTTCGTCGCGGCGGCCACCGACCTCGTTGCGGGGCTTTCCGCGGATGTCCTTCTTGCGCCCGGCATCGGCTGACGCACCGGCCCGGGCGCCGTCATCGTCCGATGGCCGGTACCGGATCTCGACCGGGTAGGTCCGCCCCGAGACCTCGATCACCGGTGCGGGGATGCCCTGATCGCCGAAATGTCGCGCGAACCGCTCGGCATCGATCGTGGCCGACGTGATCACGACCCGGAGATCGTCACGGCGCGGTCCGTCGAGCAGCCGGCGAAGGTAACCGAGCAGGAAGTCGATGTTCAGGCTTCGCTCGTGCGCCTCGTCGATGATCAGGGTGTCGTAGCGTCGCAGCAACGGATCCGACAGGGTTTCGGCGAGCAGCACACCGTCGGTCATCAGCTTGATCGAGGCGCCAGCGGACATCACCTCGCCGAACCGGATCTTGTAGCCGACGTGGACACCCAGCTCGGACCCCAGCTCCTGCGCGATTCGCCGCGCCACCGAGGTGGCG
>JAGQOG010000169.1 GCA_020427695.1 Phycisphaerales bacterium | reverse complement strand
CGTCGTGGATGTGCAGATCGACCAAGGCACCACCGCTTCGGCTCGTGTCGGTGTAGAAGCCGTCGCCCCAGCCCGGTGCCGTTCCCAGGCGCCGGAACACGGCGCTGTGCACCGGCCCGTACGCACCGTCCGCGATGCGCTCCTTGAGCCATGTCCAGCCCGGCCAGAAGCGCATGCACATGGCGGGCATGCAGACTCGGTCCGTGCGCGCGACGGCCTTCGCCAACCGCTCGACCGCATCGCCGCGCACGGCGACGGGCTTCTCGACCAGCACGTGCTTGCCCGCCTGCAACGCCGCGATGGCGAAGTCCACGTGCGAGTCGGTCCACGTGCACACGTGCACCACATCGATCTCGGGATCCGCGAAGAACGCGTCCGCGTTCGTGTAGGTGCGAAGGGAGCCGGGGTCGAACAGACGCTCGCCCTCCGCGTCGTCGTAGTTGCCGGTGGCGGCGGTACGACCGTTCAGCCGCTCGGGACTCGCATCGCACACGGCGGTCAATCGACACGGTGCACCGCGGGCGGCGATCGCCTGGATCGCCCGCACGTGCGTTTGGCCCATGAATCCGAGCCCCAACACGCCTATCCGGACCTGCGGCATCGGCCGTTCCTCCGCGTCCCCTGATGCAGCACCCCCCGCGGGAAGCCGTTGGGAAGGCACCCAGCATACGAGCGATCACACCGGCTCGGCGAGGAGCGTCAGTCTTTGTGGAGCGGCTGGGAGCCGGGGCCCGCGGGCCACGACGCCCTGATGCCGGCACCGGCCGCTCCATCTTCGAAGCATGCCGTTGGGCCAGCGCCGGCGCGCGCTGGCTCTCGGCGCGCGCCGAGGTCACAATCCCCCGCATGACCGCGACCCAGCCGTTCTCGTCCGCTGCTTCCGTTCGCCGAGCCTCCACCCGCGCCGAGGTCGAGCGCATTCCCGTCGAAGTGCTTCCCGACAGCGAGGCGGCCAGCCGCGCGGTCGCCGGCGAGATCGCGGCACTGATCCGACGCAAATCGGTGGCGGGCGCCCGTGCCGTCCTCGGCTTGGCCACGGGGTCGACCCCGCAGGGCGTCTACGACGAGCTGGTCCGTCTTCACCGAACGGAGGGGCTCAGCTTCGCCAATGTGGTCACGTTCAATCTCGACGAGTACTGGCCGATGGAGCCGGGAGCCCTCCAGAGCTACCGCCGGTTCATGCAGGAGCACCTCTTCGACCTGGTGGACATCGATCCGGCCAACGTGCACGTGCCCGACGGCACCCTCGCCCGCGAGGACATCGTGGCGGCATGCGACGCCTATGAGCGTGCGATTCGCGACGCGGGCGGCATCGACCTGCAGCTCCTCGGCATCGGCCGCACCGGACACGTGGGATTCAACGAGCCGGGCTCGCCGGCCGACAGCCGCACGCGTCTCATCACGCTCGACCGCGTCACCCGCATGGATGCCGCCAGCGACTTCTTCGGCGAGCGGAACGTGCCTCGGCATGCGATCACCATGGGCGTCGGCACGATTCTCGAGGCGCGACGCATCGTGCTCATGGCGTTCGGCGAGCACAAGGCCGCGATCGTGCGCCGTGCGGTCGAGGGCGACGTCACGCCATCGATCGCGGCGAGCTTCCTTCAGCAGCATCTCTCGGCCACCTTCGTCCTCGATCCCGCCGCGGCCGCGGCGCTCACCCGCTTCGAGTCGCCGTGGCTCCTGGGCCCGATCGAGCCCTTCGGCCTCTCCTGGGACGACGCGACCACTCGCAAGGCCGTCATCTGGCTGGCTCGACGACTCGACAAGGCCATCCTCAAGCTCACCGACGCGGACTACAACGAGAACCATCTGCAGGAGCTGGTCACCGCCCGTGGCGGGGCCTACGAGATGAACCTCGACGCCTTTCGCACCCTCCAGCGCACGATCACCGGATGGCCGGGCGGCAAGCCCCACGCCCCGAACGAGACGTTCCCCAAGCGGGTCGTGGTGTTCAGTCCCCATCCCGACGACGACGTGATCAGCATGGGCGGCACGCTCATTCGTCTCTGCGAACAGGGGCACGAGGTCCATGTGGCCTACCAGACCTCCGGAAACATCGCGGTCTGGGACGAGGCGGCGCTGCGGCAGGTGGACTTCGTGCGTGAGTTCGCGGCCGCGTTCCCCGAACTCGGGCACGAATTCGCCGAGCGGCTCGAGGACCGCATCGAGTCGTTCCTCGCCACCAAGGCCGCGGGCGATGTGGACAGTCCCGAAGTGCAGCGGGTCAAGACGCTCATCCGCCGCAGCGAGGCGCGGGCCGCCGCCCGCTACTCGGGCGTCGATCCCGCGTTCATCCACTTCCTCGATCTGCCCTTCTACGAGACGGGCCGCGTCCGGAAGCGCCCGATCGGCGAGGAGGACGTGCGGATCACCGTCGAGCTCCTCGAGCGGGTGCGGCCGCACCAGATCTACGCCGCGGGTGATCTCTCCGATCCGCACGGGACGCACCGCGTATGCCTCAAGGCGGTGGTCGAGGCGATGGCCCGGCTCCGACGCCGAGCGGCGGCGGGCGATGCCGGGGCAATCTGGGTGAACACGTGCGTTGTGTGGCTCTACCGCGGCGCGTGGCAGGAGTGGGCGCCGGAGGAGATCCAGATGGCGGTGCCGTTGTCGCCGGAAGAAGCCATGCGCAAGCGCCGGGCGATCTTCAAGCACGAGAGCCAGAAGGACACGGCGCTCTTTCCCGGTCCGAACGACCCCCGCGAGTTCTGGCAGCGGGCCGAGGATCGCAACCGCGCCACTGCGAAGCTCTACGACCAGCTCGGCCTCGCGGAGTACGAGGCGATCGAGGGGTTCCGACGAGCGGAGTTGGCGGAGCCCGATCCGCCTCAGTAGGCGTTCGGCAACGGTGCCGGCGGTCCAAGCGTGAGCGGCGCGTCTTCGCGCAGTCGGCGAGCGATGTCCGCGAGGATGCGCTCATCGCTATGGGCCTGAATGTGGGCCAGCGTGAACGGGCGGGCCGGCACCCAGTAGGGAACCTGGCCGGGCGGGGCTGCATGCGCGGCACCGACCATCGCGTCGCCGAGCACGGCGTAGCAGACGAGCTCGTAATCGGCCTCCGGCAGGTCCTCGTCGAGGCGCTGGAGGAACGCCGAGTCCGCCACCATGTCGCGCACCAGCGGCGACACCGCCTCGGGACTCGCCTTCTGCGCACCTTGGTGCGGCGACGAAATGGCGTAGATCCGTCTCGCGTTTAGTCGACGCGCCGGCTGAGCGGCCTCGGGATCGACTCCTTCGACCAGCGGCATGGCGGCGAATCGCGCCATGAGGCCGCCCATGGAGAATCCGACCACGTCCACCTCGATCGTGTCGCCCGCCAGCGGGACGGCTTCAGGTCCGAGCGCCCGCTCGAGCGCTTCGAACACGGCGCTCCGGCAGCACGCGGCGGATTGGCAGCCGGCGAGCGCCACCGTCACAATCTTCGCATCGGGCCCAAGGGCCCAGCGCAGGCGCCATTCCATCCACTTCATGGCGACGCCGACGTCGAAGAACCCCGGCATCAGAACCACCGGACGGGGCAAGGGTCGGGGATCCCGGTGCATGGCCCGCAACTCGATCTCGGCGTCCGGCACCCGCACCGGAAGGGACGGGTTGAGTCGAGTCGGCGAGCAAGCGCACAGGACGGCCGTGGCGAGCGCCGCCAGGAGCAGAGCGCCGGCGGACGCCATGCCACGTCGGGCGTCGATCAAGCAAACGCCTCGACGCCGAGATCGTGGAACGATCGTCTCATGCCGTCGGGGGTCTCGACCCACGAATCGGAGTAGCCGGCCAGCGCCATGAGGTCGCTCCGAGCACCGTGCTGGTCGCCCAGGGCAAGCCGGGCCCGCAAGCGACCGAGGAGCGCCTTGGCTCCGGTTCGGCCGAATTCCCGCGTTCCGGCGGTGGCGGCG
>JAGQOG010000168.1 GCA_020427695.1 Phycisphaerales bacterium | reverse complement strand
TCGGCGGGCACGCGTTCGAGGATGGCGCGAACCTGGGGTTCGAATCCCATGTCCAGCATCCGGTCGGCCTCGTCCAGGACGACTTGGCGAATGCCCTCCAGGTCGACGGCGTCGGCCTCGATCAGCTCGATCACGCGACCGGGAGTGGCAATGAGCAGGTCCACGCCCGCCGCCAACGCCGTCGCCTGCGGCCCGAGGGAGACCTTGCCGTGCACGCAAAGCACCCTCACCCGCGATCCGCTCGTGATGCGCTCCGCCTCGTCGGCGACCTGGAGGGCGAGTTCGCGGGTGGGACAGAGGACCAGGGCCCGCACCCGCCGTCCACGACGGGAATCCCCGCGCGAACGGCTGGCCGCGACCGACGCGAGGTGGTCCGCCATGGGAAGGACGTAGGCCGCGGTCTTGCCCGTTCCGGTACGGGCGATGCCGATGAGATCGCGACCCTCCAGCGCCGGCGGGATCGCTTGCGCCTGGATCGCGGTCGGATGGTTGTAGTTGGCGCGACGCAGCGCATCGCACAGCGGGGCCGAAAGCTTCAGCTCGGCGAACGACATTTCCGGATCGTAGCACCGCGACCGCACTCGCCGGTGATCCGATCGGGCCGGAGGCTCTCACCGCAGCGCCAGCGGCCTTCGCGCCGATGATCGGACCCGCCCCGCCAAGACCGGAGGCGGAATCGGGCTCGGGCGTTTGACTGGCCCCAACGCGCGGGTAGTTTGCTCTTCGACAACACAGCGCTCATCAAACGACCGTCTCCTCCTTTGCGTACGCCTGCGACACTCCCATGTGGATCAGGGTGGCATCGGACCAGTGTCAGTCTGCCCAGATTGCCCCGACGGATCGACGGATCGCCTGTGACGAAAGGAACTTGCATTCGACCCCAACACACAGGACGGATCGAGCGTATCGAGCGGTAGCCGAATCGCATCCACTCCATGGAAGCCCGAGGCTGGAACGGACGATTCGTCATCTGAACTCTCCCCTCCTGCGAAGGAGAAGCGCATGGGACGGCAGGTCGACAACGCCTTCACGAGGCATCTCGGCGGAAACGCCGGCGGGGTCCGATCGCAAACGCTCCCGCCACTCCGCGCCTCGTTGCGTCCGATGCCCCCGAACGACACGGCTGCCGGCGAACTTTCGGGCACCGCGCTCGACCTCCGGCCCATGCGGGCCGTCGATGCGCTGGTCGAGTGGAGCGCGGAGTGCGCCTCCACGGGATGCTGCACGTTGTTGATCGGCCCCGATCCCCTGTCGCTTGTTCCCCGCACGAGTCGTCCGACCGATCGCTGCTCGAGCGACGACCTCGCGACCGGCGTCACCTCGTGCTGGGAGCAGCTCGGCCAGAATCTCGCCGTCTGCGAGCCAGGTGCGCTGCGTGCCCTGCTGGCTGACCGAGCCGTGCCGTCGCTGACCCTGGTGCGTGTCTCCGGCGAGATCGAGGCCCGCGATGCCGAGAGCATCCAGCGGGCACTGCTGGCCGGGAAGCCGGCTTGGACGGCCGACTTCCGTGCCGTCTCGACGATGCAGGTGGTGGACGACGAAGCGATCCGGCTGGAAACGCTCATCGAGCAGTCGGCCCTGCGCCTGGTCGCCGAGAACGTGGCGCACTTCCTGGCGGCGCTCCTCGATCGCGAACCGGGTTCGCTCTCGCGCCCATGGCCGTGGCAGCTGAAGCGGCTCCTCGGCGTGACGGGCTCGATCATGCTGCGTCCGGAAGAGGCGGATGTGTACTCGACCTCGGTCGATCTGGGTGTCTGCACCGCCCCCGACGGCAATGCCCCGGCGGGCCAGTCGCTGATCTACGACCGGCCGAGCGACTCCTGGCATGACGAGCAGTAGCGTCGGCTGCCTCGGCTGCGCCGACGGAGGCATCGGCTGCGCCGATGAGGGCGCCGGCTGCGCCGACGATCGCTGAGGACGGCCGGCGGTGGCCGGCCGGATTCTTCACGGGCCGACCCGGCTGCGCCGGGATCGACCCGCAAGAGAAATGGATTCCAACGACCGTCCGTCGGAGGACGCATGCGCCGTTGATGGACTCCATACTTTTCCTGCACACCGAGGCCGGGCGCTTCCCACGAGGCTCTTCCAGATCGCCTGCGGGCCGATTTCCGGCGCAGCCGGGTCGGCCCGCCACATAGGAAGGCGGCCACCGCCGCCTTTCCTCAGCCCCAGCGTGCGGAGCACGCGCCTCCACGCGCCCGCTTTGTCACGGCGCCCGTCCTCCCGTAGCGTACGGCCATGATCAGCCGCCTCGGGCTTGCGATCAGCCAGGGGTTTCGTCGCTCCGCACCGGATCCGTTCGTGCTGGCGATCCTGCTCACGTTGGTCACGGCGGTGCTCGCGCTGACAGTGGGATTCCACGATCCCGACCAGCCATGGCTCGCCTCGCGCTGGGGCGCCGCCCTTGGCCTCCTGGACACTTGGCGCTCGAACGACGGATTGTGGCGCCTGCTTGCGTTCGGCATGCAGATGTGCCTGATCCTTGTCACGGGACACGCCGTCGCCTCGGCACCGGTCGTTCGTCCCCTGCTCGAGCGAGTGGCTCGCCAACCCCGAACCACCGCATCGGCGGCGGCGACGGTCGCCGCGGTCGCCTGTGCGGCGGGACTCCTCAACTGGGGCCTCGGACTCATCGTCGGTGCCGTGCTCGCGCGGGAGACCGGCGCCTCGCTCGCGCGCCGGGGGCTGCCCCACCACTATCCGCTGATCGTCGCCGCGGGCTACTCCACCATGATGCTGTGGCACGGAGGCCTGTCCGGATCGGCGCCGCTCACTGTCACCAGCGCCGCCGAGGCGGCCAAGGTGCTGCCGAAGGACGTGGTGCAGTCGATCGTCGGAGAGGGGATCCCGCTCTCGCAGACCATCCTCTCGCCGCTGAATCTCTTCGTCACCGGCGGACTGCTCGTCCTTGTGCCCATCGTGGCCGCCCTCCTCGCCCCCCGCGACCCGGTGGACATGCATCCTTGCACGTGCGCGTCCACCGCTGGCTCGCCGCCTTCTCCGACGTCCGAGTCGACGTCCGATCCGCCGCGCACCCTGCCCGAGCGCCTCGAACGCTCGCCGATCCTCGCCTGGCTCCTTGCCGCCATGCTCGGCGCCGGCCTGTGGCGGTTCGGGCGCACGACCGGCATCCAAGGTCTTGGCCTCAACGAGATCAACGCGGCCATGCTCGCGCTGGGCCTGGTCCTGCACCGATCGCCGCTTGCCTACATGCGGGCGGTCGAGGAGGCCGTGGTCGGGTGCGCCGGCATCATCCTCCAGTTCCCGCTCTACGCCGGGATCATGGGCATGATGGCGGCATCGGGACTCGTCGGCGTGATCGCCGAAGGACTCAACGCCGCCGGCGGACCGAGCGCGGTGCCCGCACTCTCGTTCACGTCGGCCGGCATCGTCAACTTCTTCGTCCCTTCGGGCGGCGGGCAGTGGGCGATACAGGGACCGATCGCCCTGCGCGCGGGCGAGGCGGCGGGCATCGCGCCGGGGAAGATGGTGATGTCGGTGGCCTACGGCGACGAGCTCACCAACATGCTCCAGCCGTTCTGGGCCCTGCCTCTGCTCGCCATCACGGGTACGAAGGCCCGCGACATCGTCGGCTACACCGCGATCATCATGGTCGCGGGCGCCATGTGGATGGCGCTGGGCATGCTCCTGTTCTGAACAGGGCCCGCCTCGCTGCTCGAGCGTCGTCGGTCGCGACGATGCGAACGGAAACGCCGACGGGCCGAGAGCCGATCGGAGAACCACCGCGATGGACATGTCCGCAGGGCCGCTCGTCAAGACCGCCGTCGAATTCGGCGTGCCGACCGTCTGCCTGAACGATCCGGGCCGGCGCAACGCGCTGGGCACGGCGATGTTCGACGCGCTCGATCGTGCGATCGCGGCACTGGGGAGCGGAAGCGTGGATGGCGATCCGGCGGTCGTCCTGTTGCGCGGCGCGGGAGCGGGCTTCTGCGCGGGCTTCGACCTGGCCGAGGCAGTCGAGGATCCGACCCGCATGGCGGCGTTCATCCGGCGCCTGTCGCATCTCAACCGGTCGATCCGTCGGCTCCCCCATGTCGTGGTGGCAGCCGTTCAGGGCGCGGCGCTGGCAGGTGGATGCGCCCTCCTGTCGGCGTGCGACTTCGTGGTGGTCGAGCCCGACGCGCTCCTGGGCTATCCGGTGCACCGCATCGGCGTATCGCCGGCCGTGACCCTGCCGCTCCTGCGGCAGGCGGTCGGCGAGGGCCCAGCACGGACACTCGTGCTCTCGGGCGAACTCGTCGACGGGAGAACGGCCCACCGTCTGCGCCTGGCCTCCCACCTTGCACCGAGCCGCGACCAGCTCGATGCCGTCGCGACGCAACTGTGTCGCGAGCTGCTCGGGAAGGGACCGCATGCGCTGCGGGCCACGAAGGCGTGGTTGAACGAACTGGACGGATCCCTCGACGACGCCCCGTTCGACGCCACCGCGGACGCCTCGGCCGCGCTGGCGGACGGCGAAGAGGCCGTGCGGATGCTGCGGGCATTCTGGTCCCCACGGAAGGGCTAGGAAGGAGCCGCACATGCGGGTCCGTGCGCCGACGGGTGCCACGAGCGCGGGTGCCACGGCCTTCCAGGCCGTGCCAAGCGGAATGGGACGTACCTCACGGCCAAGATGGCCGTGGCACCCTCGCACGTGCCACCCGCGCTCGTGGCACCCGCGCACGTGGCACCCAATCATGATCGAACCCTAGCGTTCAACGCCCGCACCCCATGATTCGCACCATCCGTCAATCGCTCCGCTCCATCCGCTACCACTCGGCGCGGCGCGAGCGCACACGCTGGACCCGCGCCATGGACGCGGCCCTGGTGGCGTCGTTCCTGCTCTGCGTGCCCGCCGCATTCCTCTCCGCGACGCTCGTGCGGCGCGATGCCCTACAGGTCGTGTTCGGCCAGATCGTTCCCCGCCTCGACGGCACGATGAACGCCATGCTGCTCGACGAGGCTTCGCCCAGCGTGTCCTGGGGACAAGCGGGCTCCATCGAGTTCGAGCTGCGGCTCGGCCAGGAGGACCTCGGCTTTCCCTTCGTGATCCGGGAGGATCTCCTCCCGGTCGCCGTGTGGGTCGCCCCCTACCCGGGGGCGCCGAGACTCCAAGCGGCCGATCCCGCCACTCAGGCCGTCGAGTTGGATGCGATCGCCCACGCCGTCGATCGAGCCGGCGACCCGGCGCTCGCCGAGTCGTTCCACGCCAAGGGCCGACGGTCGCGCGTCGTGTGGACCGGACTGGTGGCCAGCATTCCCGCGTGGTGGATACTGCTGCTCCTGATCGCTGCCATCGGGATCCAGCTCGCTCGGCTGGCGACGGCGGTGGCCACGCGATACTCGACGGGACGCCGCTGGTCGAGGATCCGTCGGGGCGTCTGTCCGTCATGCGGCTACGACACGCGCGGCAGCCTCTTCAGCGAGCGCTGTCCCGAGTGCGGCGAGCTGCTCGAGTGATCGCCCCTTCGCTGGCGACGCCCGACCTCGACTCCGATCCGTGGCACGCGTTGGCGAATCGCGTCATACTCGTGCCCATGCCACTCGTGCTCATGGAGTCGTCGGATGGTGTCGTCACGATCACGCTGAACCGACCCGAGGCCCACAACGCGCTCTCCCTCGACCTGATCGTCGAGCTGGGAACCGCGGTGGAATCGGTGGCGACCGATCCCGATCTCCGGGTGGTCGTGCTCGCCGGTGCCGGCAAGTCGTTCTGCGCGGGCATGGACCTGAAGGCGGTGCGGGACGATCCCGTCGCGATGGGCGAGATGCTGCGCCGACTCTCGCAAGCGACCCGCCAGCTCCGTCGCCTGCCCGTGCCGGTCATCGCTCGCGTGCAAGGCGCGGCGATCGGCGGCGGATGCGGGCTCATGGTCGTCGCCGACTTCGCCGTCACGCACCCGGAGGCCAAGGTGGGCTACCCCGAGGTCGACCTCGGCATCTGCCCGGCCGTGGTCGCGCCGTGGCTGGTCCGTCGGATCGGCGCAGGTCCGGCCAGGGCGATGCTCCTCGCCGGCGGCACCATGACCGGTGCCGAGGGCCACGCCCGGGGCCTGGCCACGCACCTCGCCGAGCTCGATCGCCTCGACGACGCGGTGCAGTCACTGGTCCGCCGGCTGGTCGCCGGCGGCCCCAAGGCACTCGCGGCGACCAAGAAGTGGATGAACGATCTCGACGGCTCGTGCGACGACGCGGTCCTGGATCGCGCCGCGGAGATCTCCGCGGCCGTGATCGCCGGGACCGAGGCGCAGGGTCGTCTCGCGGCGCGGTTCGCGTCCGCGTGATCGCTCCCGACGGCGGCGTGCTCCGAATTCACCGTTCCTTCCCCGGCCCCCGGCGCGAACCCGGCGCGAACCCGGCGCCGTGGACGGCCTTCGACCAAGGGAAACCAATCGCCCCGCGGGCGCCTCTCACCTGTCGTCGGGGTCACCGTCCAGAGGCGGCGGTCTGTCGCAATGACCCTGCCGCGATGATCCCCCTGCGAGAACGCGGAAAGGAGCGAAGCCATGGCCATGCTGACACGATGGAGCCCATTTCGCGAGGTAGACGAGATGCTCGATCGGTACGCGAAGTCCGCCCAAGGGACGGCACTCCAGGAGGCGCTGGTGCATGCCGATTGGGCGCCGCGCGTGGACATCAGCGAGTCCGACAAGGAGTTCCTCATCAAGGCGGAGCTTCCCGAAGTCAAGAAGGAGGACATCAAGGTCAACCTCGCCAACGGGATGCTCACCATCACCGGCGAGCGGAAGGCGGAGAAGGAGGAGAAGACGCGGAAGTTCCACCGAGTCGAACGGTACTTCGGGTCGTTCGCCCGATCGTTCAGCGTTCCGGAGACGATCGAGGAGAGCAAGATCGTCGCCGAGCACAAGGACGGGATGCTCTACCTGCACCTTCCCAAGAACGCGAAGCCAAGCAAGCACCAGGTGGAGATCAAGGTGAGTTGACTCCGGCCGGTCCTTGCCGCTCGGCCGTCTTCCGGCGGGTCCGCCCCATGGGCGGACCCGCTTTCGTGGGGGAGGGCTGCAGGGTTGGTCGCTGCCCGGGGTTCCTATAGAATCGGTGCGGCGTGTCGGTCGCCGCTGGCGGAGACGTGGGTCCGCGCGGCCCTCGGTCCGATTCGAAGGCGACCAGCCCGACTGGTGGGACAGGCTTGTCCAGAGGGACTCGGCTGGCCAATACGGGTGCGAACGCGTCTGAGCCGGCCCCGCGGAAGGGGCCTCAAGCAACCTGAGGAAGACGCCGGCGGTCTTCCAGCGGGCGCATGTCGCCCGGTCGTGTGGCCGGAAGGAGGTTCCGAGCATGGAGTTGCAGCTCCGAAGCGATCGCACGGCCGACGGCATCGTCACGCTGTGGCTCGAGCAGCCGCATCGCAGCGTCGTGGTGCTCGACCAGTGGTTGCTCGACCAACTCCACCTGTTCTTCGACCTCCTCGACCGCGAGCCGGAGCCCGCGGGCTTCGTGCTGCGCTCTGGAAACCCCAGGGTGTTTGTCGCAGGGGCCGATCTTGCCGAAATCGACGCCCTCGACGACACCGCGTTGCACGCCTACCTCACCGAGGGGGCCGAGGCCTTCGCGCGGATCTCGTCGCTGTCCTGTCCCTCGGTCGCTTGCCTCAATCGAACGGCTCTCGGCGGCGGGCTGGAGATCGCCATGCACTGCGACGGCCTGGTCGCGGCGATCGTGCCGGGCGACAAGCCCTGGCGCATTGGACTTCCCGAGGCCGGCCTCGGCCTCTGTCCAGGATGGGGCGGCACGCAGATGTTGCCGGCCCGGATGGATCCCGCCGAGGCGATCCGGATGGTGGCCACCGGGGGAACGTGGACGGCGGACGCCGCGCCGTCGGGGCTCTTCGATGCGATCGTCTCCACGGAGGACGCCCTTCAGGAGGCCGCCATCACGTACATCAAGGGCAACCCCGACGTCGGCTCGAAGCCGACGCCTCGTTGCATCGATGCGAACAACGTGGAAGCCGTGCGGTCGGGCTTGGAGTCGGTGAAGCTCGATCTGCCGAACACGCCGTCGGCGCACGCGGTGCGCGAGGCGGTCGAGATCGGCATCGCCGAAGGCTGGGCGGCGGCCATTGCGGCGGAGCGTCGCCTGCTGGTCGGCCTCCGCCACACACCGCAGGCGAGGGAACGGCTCGAGGCGTTCTTCGCCAAGAAGTAGACGGCACAGTCACGGGGCGGCCCGATGGCCGGGCACGGTCCCCGACGGAGCAGAAGATCGGATCGACACCTTCACTTCCTTTCCCGGGCCTGCGGGCCCCAGCCTGAAACATCATGTCCATCAACCTCGCCAAGGAACTCAAGAACGTCTCCGAGAAGGACCGCAAGCAGATCGAGCAGGCCCAGGAGATGCTCGGACCCGATCCGGATTCGATGGGGTTCGTGAAGAACCTCTTCTGGGGACGGCTTCGCGAGGAGCTCGCATTCCCGTATCCCCAGCCCTCGGCCGAGGAGACGGCGCGGTGCGACCAGCTGCTCGCCGAGCTCGACGAGTACCTTCGCAAGGAGCACCCGGCGCTCGAGATCGATCAGAAGCAGGAGATCCCCGACTGGGTGATCAAGCGACTCTTCGACATCGGCGTGCTTGGCATGACGATTCCCCGCGAGCATGGCGGCGGCGGACTGGGCATCACGAGCTACAACCGGGTGCTGGAGCGGATCGGACGTTCCTGCGGTTCGACGGCCGTGCTCGTCTCGGCGCACCAGTCGATCGGCTGCAAGGCGGTCATGCTCTTCGGCACGGAGGAGCAGAAGAAGACGTACCTCCCGCGCATGGCCAAGGACACGCTGAGCGCCTTCTGCCTCAGCGAGCCGAACGTGGGCTGCGATGCGGGCGGACAGGAGACCCGCTGCGAACTCTCCGCCGACGGCACGCACTACATCCTCAACGGCGAGAAGAAGTGGGCCACCTCGGGTGCACTCTCGGGTCTGTTCACCGTCATGGCCAAGCAGAAGATGGCCGACGGCAAGGACCGTGTCACGGCGCTGATCTGCACCCCAGACATGGAGGGCGTGGACATCTTCAGCCGCAACCGCAGCAAGTGCGGCATTCGCGGCACGTGGCAGGCGCGGATCCGGCTCAAGAACGTGAAGGTCCCCAAGGCCAACCTGCTGCACAAGGAGGGCAAGGGCCTCAACGTGGCCCTCACATGCCTGAACTACGGTCGCTGCACGCTTTCCGCGGGCATGCTCGGCGGAGCGGCGTACTCGATGGAGCAGGCGGCCAAGTGGGCGAAGTACCGCTACCAGTTCGACCGGCCGATCGGCGAGTTCGACCTGGTTCGGGAGAAGCTCGCTCGGATGGCGGCGTACGTCTACGCCATGGATGCGGTGCTGTACATGACCACCGGATTCCTCGACCGCGGCGACGACGACATCATGCTCGAGACCGCCCTGTGCAAGATCTTCTGTTCGGAGATGGGCTACCGCACGGTCAACGAGACGCTGCAGGTGATGGGCGGCGAAAGCTACATGACCGAGAACGAGGTCGAGCGGATCTGGCGCGACAGCCGGCTCAACACGATCGTCGAGGGCGCCAACGAGGTGATGCACAGCTTCGTCTTCGCCTACGGCAGCAAGCAGCTCGGCGAGTGGATGATCGGCGTCAAGAAGAACCCGTTCGGCAACATCGGCGCCGCGATGAGCATCGGCTCGCAGCTCTTCCTCGGCCTGCGGCCGGGGGCGCCGGCCATCACCCGCCTGCATCCTCGGCTGGCCGGCCACGCGGTCGAACTGCAGGAGCGGATTCGCGAATTCTCGCATCAGGTCAAGCTCATGTTCAAGGAGCACCAGGACCAGCTCGTCACCGCCCAGTTGATCCAGGCGCGGCTGTCGATGGTGGTCCTTTGGATCCACGCCATGGCGTGCAGCCTGAGCAAGCTCGACCGCGGTCTGCGCAACGGGCTCGATGGCGAGGCGCTCGACTACGAGCTCGCGATCGTCGATCACCTGTGTGCGATGGCGGGACGCGAAATCGAACTCGAGCTCGAAGCGCTCCGCCGCAACACCGACAAGACCATGGCCGTTGCCGCCGCGGCCCTGCTGAAGCGAGCCGATACCCTTCCCAACGGCGACTACGCCGTCCCGGAGCGCACGCCCGACCAGACGGCGCTGGGCACCGGCAAGTCCGCCGACCAGTCGGCCATTCCCCAGTTCGGCAACGGCTCGGTCTACTCCGGCCAGAAGGTCGGCGGCTGACCGACGCCCGAACCGACATCAACATCCATCGTCACCCTCATCGAACCCGAACCCCCCGCCCCACCATGTCCCTCTTCGACCAAATCGCCCACTACGGGCACGAGCGTGTCTGCTTCCACCACGACCCCGAGACCGGCCTGCGGGCGATCGTGGCGATCCACAACACCGTGCTCGGGAACGCCCTCGGCGGCACCCGACGCTGGCACTACACCAGCGAGGACGAAGCGATCTTCGACGTCCTGCGCCTCTCGGAAGGCATGACCTACAAGGCCGCCGCTTCCGATCTGCCGATGGGCGGAGCCAAGTCCGTGATCATGCTCCCCAAGGATGGCCAAGCGGGAACGGAGGCCGAGGCCCGCGCCATGGGCCGGTTCGTCGACACCTTCGGCGGCACCTACATCGCGGCGGAAGACGTCGGCGTCAACACCCAGTTCTGCGACTGGATGGCCAAGGAGACCAAGTACGTGATGGGCGGCGTCAGCATCTCCCGTGGCGGCGATCCTTCGCCCTACACGTCGCAGGGCTGCTTCAACGCCATGAAGGCGGTCCTGGCCCACCTCGGCCGTACGGTCTCCTTCTCGGGGCTTACGGTGGCCATCCAAGGTCTCGGAGCCACCGGGTTCAAGCTCGCCAAGATCCTGCGCGACCAGGGCGCCACCGTTATCGGCACCGACGTGAACGACGCCGCGGTGAAGCGGGCGGTCGACGAACTCGGCGTCAAGGCGCTCGACCGCGACCACGATCTCTTCCGGCTGGATTGCGACATTCTGGCGCCGTGCGCCCTCGGCGGCGTGCTCGGCGCCGACGTGATCAACCATCTCCGTTGCAAGGCCGTTTGCGGCACGTCGAACAACGTCCTCGGCGATCCCGAGACCGATGGACCGCTGCTCAAGAAGCGCGGCATTCTCTACGCTCCGGACTTCATCGCCAATGCCGGCGGTCTCATCCGTCTTGCGGGCCTCTACATCGGACTCGCGGAGGCGCAGATCGACAAGAAGATCGCGGACGTCGAGGAGACCATGGCGAGCGTGCTGCGCGAAGGCGAGTCGATGGCGTCCATGCACGAGGCGGCGGTGGCGCTGGCGAAGCGGAAGATCGAAGCGGGACGGGCCAAGAACCGCTCGATGGCGCGGACCTGACGATTCGCACGAACCCGGCTGCGGCCGATCAACGGCATCGAGATCACCAGCGCCCCCGGCCCAACGGCCGGGGGCGCGTTGGTTCGGCGCGTGCCCCGTCGAGCCCCATCCTCTACAATGGGTCCGTTGAATCCAGACGCATGGAACGCGTCCCCGAGCGACGGCCCAACAGCCGCCGGACAGACATGCCACGCAAAACCGTCTTCGAAACCTCGATCGACCACGTCTCCATCCTCGACGAGCACGGTGCGTTCGACGCCAAGCTCGGCAAGGGCCTGATTCCCGACACGGACCTCGTCGCCCTCTACGAGCACATGGTCACCTGCCGGCACTTGGACGAGGTGGCGTTCAAGCTGCAGCGATCGGGACGGATGGGCACGTATCCCCAGAACATGGGACAGGAGGCCACGTCGCTCGGCGCCGCGTACGCCCTGAGGAAGACCGACTGGCTGGTGCCGTGCTACCGCGAGAACGCGGGACTGTTCTGGCGGGGATTGCCGATGGAGTACATCCTGCTGCACTGGATGGGCGACGAGCGCGGGAACCAGATTCCGCGGGAGCTCTTCGTCACGCCGCTCGCCATCCCGATCGGCACCCAGATGCTCCATGCCACGGGACTGGCCTGGGCGCACAAGTACCGCGGCGAGGAGAACATCTCCTGCACGTTCTTCGGCGACGGCGCTTCGAGCGAAGGCGACTTCCACGAAGCGATGAACTTCGCCGCCAATCTCGGCATCCCCACGATCTTCTACTGCCAGAACAACTTCTGGGCGATCTCCGTGCCGGGCAAGATCCAGTGCTCGGCGCCCACGCTCGCCCAGCGTGCGGTCGCGTACGGCATGGACACCATCCAATGCGATGGCAACGACCTCTTCGCCTGCGTCTACGTCGCGAAGAAGGCCGCCGAACACGCGCGAAAGCACAAGCGGCCGTTCTTCATCGAGGCGGTCACCTACCGGCTCGGCGACCACACCACCGCCGACGATGCCCGTCGCTACCGCGACCAGGCGGAGGTGGACATGTGGAAGCAGCGCGACCCGCTGATCCGCCTCGAGGCGTACCTCAAGGAGCGGAAGCTCTGGAACGACAGCAAGCAGGCCGCGGCCACCGAGCGGGCCCAGAAGGAAGTCGCCGCCGCCGTCAAGCGGGCGGAGGAGATCGCCGCCCCGGACAAGGCCGACTTCTTCAACGCGATGTACGCCGAGCTCCCCCCCGACCTCGTCCGCCAGCGCGACACGATGCGAACAAGCTCGTTGGGGCAGGAAGGCG
>JAGQOG010000167.1 GCA_020427695.1 Phycisphaerales bacterium | reverse complement strand
GCGTCCGAGGACGCCCGCGTCGCAACACGGTCGGCCGAGCGGCGATCATACCGGCCCGCCTGCGGGCGGCGCCGTGCGCGATCGCGGCGGAGCGCCGCCGGGACGCGTGCGCGGCCGACGGGGACCATCCGGCGCGCCGGCATCGCCAGGCCGCATGGCGTCGCCCGGTTGCTTCGCCTCACCCGACCGCATCGCATCGCCCGACCGCATCGCCTCATCCGGCCGCATGGCGTCGCCGGAACCGCGGCTTCGCTGCTTCCGGAGCTCGTCCAGGCGTGCCTTGAACTCGTCCTGCTGCTCGGGCGTCAGCATCTTCCAGATGCGCTCCATGGAGGGTTCGGCCTTCGGCGCCTTGCTTCGCAAGGCCTGCATCTTGGAGCGGAGCTCCTTGCTCCCTCCCGGACCCATCTCCTTCATCCGCGCTTCGAGTTCCTTGATGGCAGGACCGTTGGCCTTCTGGAATGCGCGGGCCTCGGCCTGGAACTCCTGGGCCACGGCCTGCACGCGTTCGCGCTGGGCGGGATCCAACTCCAAGGTGCTGAGAACCCTGAACCAAACGCGTGGAGGAACCGGGTCGCGGCGATCGCTCTGCCTCCCCGCGTTCATGCCGCCGCCCGCAAATCCTCCCGTCCCGTCGGCGGCGGCATCCGTGACCGTTGGACCGGCGAGCAGCCCCCGATCGGCGCTCGTGCCTTGGACACCCGCGGCGGTCGCCGATTCGGCCTCCTTGACCGGGGCGGACGACCGGTCACCGTCGTCAACAGGCGGCGCCGCCAAAACCGCCGAGGAGAGCGCCAGCGCGGCGATCGCACGACCGAGGATTCCGATGGGGGCGCGTGTGCTCATGGATCATCCTTTCGTTGGCGAGCCCGTCGGACAGGCGGCGGGCGGAACGAGAGACTCGGGCGGCCGGCGAGGACCGCCGGGAGCTCCGCCGGCAATCGCCCGATCGCGGACATCCTCGAGCTCCCCGTCTATCATCGGCCGGACTCGTCCGGACGATTCCTGCGACCGATGTGCCGGCCACCCCTGATGCGGGACCGTCGAGGCCCGAATGGGTGGTGGCGCTGCCGAGCGACCCGACGGGAAGGGCCGGGACCGTTCGTCCAGGTCCGATCGCGTCGAGCTGGTGCCGCCCGGTTCACGATAACGAGTTCGATCTTCCCGCCACCGTTCCACCTTCGTTTCCTCCTCCATCGTCCCCAACAGCCTCGCGGTCCGCCGTCCCCCCCGACTCCGGCCCGCCTCGATCGACTCCCATGCCCCTCACCAGCCGCCATCTGCACGACGCCCTCCGGACGGTCAAGGATCCCGATCTCAACAAGGATCTTGTCACGCTGAACATGGTCAAGGATGTCCGCGTCGAAGGCGCGGATGTCCACCTGGTGATCGAGCTCACCACCCCGGCCTGCCCCATGAAGGACCAGATCCGGTCCGACATCGAGGCGGCGGTGCGCGGGAAGGCGAACGAGACGGGAGAGTCGGTCGGAAAGATCGAGGTCGAATTCACCGCCGACAACCGCCGGGCCAACGAACGGACGAAGGACGGCTCCAATCCCCTGCCCACGGTCCGACAGATCATTGCCGTGGGCGCTGGCAAGGGTGGCGTCGGAAAGTCCACCGTATCCGTGGCCCTCGCCGTCGGACTGGCGCGATTGGGGGGCAAGGTGGGTCTGCTCGACGGCGACATCTACGGTCCGTCGATTCCCACCATGCTCGGGCTCGAGGACGTGCCGACCGCGGCCCGCGGCAACATGCTCATGCCGTTCGAGGTCCATGGCATCAAGGCCATGACGATCGGGAAGCTGGTCGATCCCGAGAAGCCGTTGATCTGGCGCGGCCCCATGGCCCATGGTGCGTTCAAGCAGTTGGCCACCCAAACGGAATGGGGCGAGCTGGACTACCTGATTATCGACTTGCCGCCGGGCACGGGCGACGTGCCCCTCACGCTGGCACAGATGCTGCCGCTGACCGGCGCCGTGGTGGTCTGCACGCCGCAGCGCGTGGCCCAGGACGACGCGCGTCGTGCGGTGCGCATGTTTCAGCAGCTCGGGGTCGAGGTGCTCGGCATCGTCGAGAACATGAGCTACTTCATCGGCGACGACGGCAAGGAGTACGACCTCTTCGGGCGCGGCGGCGCCGAGATCATGTCCCAAACCATGAACCTGCCCTTCCTCGGCGCCGTGCCGATCCACATGGAGCTGCGGGCCAACTGCGACGCCGGCACGCCCACGCGGAACTGGGAGGGCAACCCCGCACTGGCCGAGGAACTCGATCGCCTGAGCCGGAACCTCGTGAGCCAGATCTCGATCGCGACCCTCGGCGGGAAGCTCGT
>JAGQOG010000166.1 GCA_020427695.1 Phycisphaerales bacterium | reverse complement strand
GGGATCGGCCGGGGGATCGGCCGGGGGATCGGCGGTTGGTCTGCATGAGGGGAAGCCGGTTCATCCGTCTCACTCCTATCTCGACGGAAGGTCGATCACGAACTGAACGGGGCGTTCGACCTCCGAACGCCCGCGGGGATCGCCCACCAGCAGCGTCACGCGCAACGCCGTGGGCCAGGGCGTGTAGCCCAAGTCAGGATCGGCGGCGCCGAACGCGTCGAGCGGCTGGTCCTGGTTGAGGCCGAAGACGGTCTCGACGACGGAGATTCCCGCCGACGCCCCGTTGAATCCGGGCACCGTGTACGCGGTCTGGAACACGCCGGGATAGAGCGGGAGCCGCACGCCCGACTGGGGGCCGTCGGGGAAGTACTCCCCCAACGTGATCGTGCCCAGGGAGTCGTCGTGCATCCCGAACCACGGCTGTGGTGCCGTGGCGGGAACGTACATGCCCAGCAGCGCCTGACCGGTGTTGCTGTCGAAGCCGACCACGCCGTTCTCGTCGGTCACCCGACCAACGCCGTCGGCCATCGTCCACTCGATCGCCATCGACCGCACGCCGCTGGCGAGAGCCGTCGAGACCAGGAACTGGTCGGCGCGGTACATGGTCGGCGCCAGGCGCTCGGCGCGAGGGTAGAACAGGGCGTTGAGCATGGCCGAGCGCTGTCCGTCGGCCCCGATCCACGGCCGGAAGTTGCCGCTCCCGTCGAACTGGATGCGGCGGCGGATGTCGTTCACCTGCGAGGCGGCGATGTCCACCCGGCTGTTGCGCAACCACGGATTCGAGAGCGGCGGCACCCAGTCGCCCGCCGCGGTGTTGAGCCAGATGCTGGGGGAGCTGTTGGCGACGTTCGAATAGAAGAACGTTGGCCCGCCGCCGTCGTCGGCGAGAAGGACCGCCTGCCGGGCGACGATCCACTCCGCCGGTCGCGGCTGGGTCCCGTTGACGGCGCCGAGGTTGGTGCCGTTGGGCCACTGCACAAGGTCGAGGTTGGCGCTTCCCACCGGCTCGTACGCCCACGGCGTGAGCAGCCCGTTCAGGCTGGTGTCGCTTCCGGCCGCGTCGGCCAGCGTGCCTTGCGGAAGGCGGTCGGCGGGAATCTGGTAGGCGTGGCCGTAGTAGATGCGGGCCACCGTCGCCTGCTGGTTGCCGCCGGCGTTGGCGCCGTTCTGCGGGTTCTCGAGGTCGTAGCTGCCGGCGAAGCCTGCGGACACGTTGCGCCCGTTCGCAAAGAAAAGGAGCTGGTCGCAGCGGAACGTGGCATTGGGGCCGAGCGTCGGATCGAGCAGGAGGTTCGGCGTGCTGCCCCGGATGTCGTTGGGCACCAGGACGTGCCGGAGCACCATGAACCCGTCGTGGCTGAGTCCGGCGAGATCGCGCCGCATCTGCCGCTCGATCGCGGGCAGGCCCTGCATGATGTTGCCGTTCGCCTCTCCCACCGTGGTGACGCGACCGATCGTGCCGAAGATCTTGCCGACGCCCAGGATGACGAGGACGAAGATCGCCACGGCGACCATCAGCTCGACGAGCGTGAACGCCGGACGGGTGGCGCACCAGGTGCGACGGAACGTGTGCGGGGTCGGCGTCATGGAAGTTCCCTCACCGCGGCGTACACGGGAGTCAGCGTGTAGTCGGCAGCGCCGTCGCCGTTCAGGTCCACTTCGCGCGGCACGTACCAGATCCGCTGGACCACGGCGATCGATCCCACGTCGGCGGCCGGGGTGCCCGCGGGCACCGGCATGAAGAACGGCGGAATATCGGGCATCTGCGGCGGGGCCGAGGCGAGCCGAACCAGGAACGGTCCGACCAGCGACTGGGTGCGCCCCAGCACGCGGTGGATGTTGTTGTTCTGGTCGAGCAGCCACTGACGCGGCTCCTGCCACGCCTGGGCCGGATCGTTCACGCTGAACGGCACGCCGTTTCCGAGTCCCTGCACCAGCGCGTCGTCCGCGTTGTTGGCGATCCCGTCAACGCCGCGCGTGCTCCAGGCACCGCCGGCCGAGTAGGTCGGCGGCGAGGCGCCGGACTGGTCGTCGGCCACGAGGGAGACGGTGTACGGCACGCCCGGCTGGCTGAACGCCGCCGGCGAGCTGTACGGGAGCGTGGACGCGCCGGTGCGGTTGATCCGGTAGACGAAGACGGCCACCAGGATCCGGCCCTGGAAGCGGCGGAAGGCGCAGTCCCAGGCGTACTGGGCGCCGCTCAGGTCGGCGCTCAACGTCATCGGGTAGAGGCGCTCGCGCCGGGTCACGAGCACCCGCGGCTCGGGGAGCAGGTTGTTCGCCACGAAGTCGTAGCGGAACGGGTTGAACGGCACCCCGAACATCGGGTTGTTGTCGTCGAGATATCCGTTGGGGAACTCGTCCGCCGAGGTGACGGGCGTGCTGCCGCCGCCCCACAGCAGCGTGCGGTGATAGCTGAAGACGTCGATCGCCCCTGCCTCGTCGATCGGTGTCGCCGGATCGTCGGTGAGCAGGACGGAGGGCCGGATCCAGTTCCAGTCGCCTGCGAGGCGACTTTCCAACCGGACCGAATCGAACGGGAGTCCGAACGCCTCGACGGAACCGAAGTCGCCCGAGTCCAGCCGGGAGGAGAGAAGCGCGAACGCCTGGTCGGCCACGAACGGCCCGACGGTGTCGTCGGTCGAGAGGCGCTGCTGGAAGATCGCCGCCGGGAACACGGCGCCGACCGCGATCACCCCGATGGCGAGGATGAAGATCGCGAGCAGCACCTCGGCCAGCGAGAATGCGCGGCGGGCGCCGCGGGCCTGCGGGCGGCGAATGGAGGCCATGGAGCGGAGACGGGTCATCGGGCCACCACCCCGGAGTACCAGTTGAAGTTGATGCGGTCGGAGAACTCGTTGATGTACGTCGTCAACTCGGCCCGCCGCGCGTTTTCGTTCGCGGCGCCCTTCCACTGCGTGGTGTCGAAGCGCTCGCGGGCGTCCGCGTCGTCGAAGACCGCGACGAACTGGGCGAAGTTCAGGTTGCTCTCGTCGCCCGGCTCGTCGTAGATCCAGAAGCGGGCGGCGCCCGAGGTCGTGCCGATGTCCTGCTGGCCGTCGCCGTCGTAGTCCACGAACGCCAGGTGCTGGGCGGTCACGGCGCCGTCCGGACGCCGCGTGAGCAGGCGACCGTCGGGACCGAACATGATGGCGAAGGCCCGGTCCACCTCCGCGTTGGCGAGGTTCGGCTCGGTGATCCAGACCAGGTCCTGGCCGAAGTCGGTGCGCGGTCCGGCCACGTTGATCCCGTAGCCGAGGCGGCGCGGGGTGTAGCCCGGCACCGGCGCGAAGACGTCCTTGAGGTTGGTCTTTCCGTTGTCGATGAAGGTCTGCGTCTCGCCGGTCCACTCGGCGATCACGATCTCCGTCACCTGCCTCTTGCTGCCCGCCGTCTCCGGCATGGCGCGGAAGGTGCACAGCACGAAGTTGTTCGTCTGCATCGCCAGCGCGCGGGCGGTGCCGAAGGAGGAGATGACGGCGTTGGTGCCCGAGGAGAGCCGGGCGTCGCGGGTCACGCGACCGAACGAGACGGTGGTGAGCACGGCCAGTACGACCAGCACGCCCATCACCACCAGCAGTTCGATGAGAGTGAATCCCGCGCCGCGCCGCTTCGCGGCCCGGACGGCATGCCGACCTTCGCGCCTTCGTGCCTGGGTCATCACGGCTTCTCCGGCTCGTAGGAGTACACGTTGTCGTTGGCCTGCGCCCGTTGCGCGTCGGTGCCGTCGAGCTTGCCGAGTTGGCCGTCGGGGCCGCCGGAGACGATCAGGGCCTTGCGGTTCCGGCAGATCCCGTAGGTGTTCTCCGCAACCGTTCGAATCGTCCCGTCGACGTCCTTCACCCCCTGCCCGGCGACCCACTTCGCGCCGGGGTAGACCACCATGACGCGGCGATCCCAGGGATCGACGAACTCCAGCGTGCCGACGGTCGATCCCGAGAGCGGGCGCAGCAGGTTGCCGCCGATCTTGGACAGGATCGTCTTCGCGGAATCGCTCGTGTCGAGCAGGTTCAGCGTGGCGACCACGATGTCGCTGTCGGCGAGCGTCGACTGGATGTCGTAGGACTTCGCCGGTTGGCCCGCGCCCGCGGGCATGTTCTGCCCGTAGGTGATCGGTCGGCCCGACGCCGACTCGTACTCGGCGATCGCCGTGTCGAGCAGGGCGATCGCGCCCTCGCACTCGCGGCGCTCGCTCTGGGCCGAGACGATGCTCGCGACGCCCAGCACGAGCGAGGCGAGGAGCACGATGATCCCGATCACCACCACGAGCTCGAGCAGCGTGAACGCCCGTCGGCGGAGGGAACGCGTCGCGGTCATGGTCCCACCTCCACGATGTTGTCGGCGTTGAATCCGTCGGCGTCGAAGCGCCGCAGCGGCGTCAGCGACCGGTCGGCCCCCGGGGAGAGGAGGGCGAACTCCGCCACCTGAAGGGCGCGGGTCGTCGTCGTGTCGTTGCCCGCGTCCGCCAGGCCGTCGGCGTCCTCGCCCGGGCGAACGGTGGTCGGACGCAGGGCGAAGACGTCGCCGAGGTTCGCGCGCGCATCCACCGACTTGGGATCGCCGGGATAGTGCAGCCGACGGTAGTAGCGGATCGGCTGGCCCCAGTAGTCGACGAGCACGCGCGGGCTGGTCTCGTCGTAGCCCGGTTCGCCGGGGAGCGACACCGCCCCCGTCGCGGTGTTGAGCGATGCGACGGTGCGGGCCTCCTTCAGATCGATGTACGGGCCGTACACCTTCCCTTGGATCAGGTCGTTGTTGCCCGCGAGGCCGCCACCGGTGCCGAAGCCCGAGGGAAGGTTCCGCGACGCGAGGGAGCCGTTGGGCGGGAAGTTCGCACGCGGGTTGAGGAGGGCGCCCCAGACGCCGTCCGGGCCCGGGCTGCGGAAACCGAGCGTCGGCTGCTCGCGGAAGCCGGGCGAGTTCGGGAACTGTCCGCTTTGGGTCGGCGATCCGATGAGCCCGTAGCCGTCCTGCGAGCGATCGCCGTAGCCGAGGAGGTACTCCGCCACGCTGGTCACGGAGTACCAGTCCTGAAGCTGGTCGGCGAAGCCGCCCGCGTCCGGATCGGGGAGCGTGGAGAAGTTCCGTCCGGCATCGAGTACGGGCGGCAGGTAGCCGTGGTCCTTGCGGAAGGTCTCCATCCCCTGCTTGATCGAGCCCAGGAGGAACGTCGTGTTGGCCTGCTGCGACACCCGCGCCGCCCGGGAGAGCGCCACGATCAGGATCGTGAGCAGCACGACGATGATCGCCGTGACGACGAGCATCTCGACCAGCGTGAACCCCGCTCGCCGCGGCGGCGAACCGCCGGCGGTCGGGGCGCACCCCCGGCGCGGGGCCGGGAAGCCGTCGAGGTTGATGCGACCGAGGAGGTTCATGCTCGCTCCGGAGGGTGCGTGGGGATGCGCCGGACGGCCGGCGACGGTCAGACCTTGGCGCTCGAGACCGATTCGATCATCGAAACCAGGGGAAGGAAGAGCGCGAGCACGATGCCGCCGACGATCGTGCCGAGCACGATGACCATGAGCGGCTCGAGCAGGCTGAGGAGGCTCTGGACCGCGACGTCCACCTCCTCGTCGTAGTTGTCCGCGATCTTCATGAGCATGACGTCGAGGTCGCCGGTCTCTTCGCCGACGTCGATCATGTTCACCACGATCGCATCGCAGACCTTCGATTCCCGCAGCGGGGCGGCGAACGTCTCGCCCTCGCGGATCGAGTCGTGGACCTTGGTGAGCGCCTTCTCGTAGACGTAGTTGCCCGAGGTGTCGCGGGTGATCATGATCGCCTCGAGAATCGGGACGCCGGCGGAGATGAGCGTGCCGAGCGTTCGTGTGAATCGGGCGACCGCGGTCTTGCGGATCAACGGGCCGGCGATCGGTATGTGGACGCGCAGGATGTCCGTGGCCGCCCGGCCGGGACCCGTCTTGCGTATGAGCTTGAAGAACAGGAATATCAGGACCGGGGAGAACAGGATCCAGACCGCACCGGGCACGTTCTGGTCGGGCGAACGATTGCCGGCGACCCACTTGCTGGCGTCGATCAGGAAGATCGTGACGCCGGGAAGCTTGACATCGAAGTCGGCGAAGATCTCCTGGAACTTCGGGATGACGAAGTACATGATGCCGGTCACGATCAGGACGGCGATCGAGATGACGGCGATCGGGTAGATCATCGCGCCGATGATGCGCCGACGAAGGCGCTGGCCCTTTTCCATGAAGTCGGCCAGGCGCTGGAGGATGACGTCGAGCACACCGCCGATCTCGCCCGCGTTCACCATCTTGCAGTACAGGCGATCGAACGCCTTGGGGTGCTTGGCGAACGCGTCGGAGAGGGTCGAACCCGCCTCCACGTCCTCGCAGACGCCCGAAAGGATCGACTTCAGCTTGCCGGGCTTCTGCTGCGTTTCGAGGATCTGGAGCGAGCGCAGGAGCGGCAGGCCGGCGTCCTGGAGCGTCGAGAGCTGGCGCGTGAACGTGGTGAGCTTCTTCAATCCCACGCGACCGAAGGCCAGATTGATCTGGATGCCCTTCTTCTTCTTCGATCGGACGCCGCCACCGCCGCCCTTGGCCTCGCCCTCGCCCTTCACCTTCTGTTCGCGCACGGAGGTCGGGAAGTAGCCCTGGCTCTTGATCCGGGCAATGGCTTCCTCGCTGGAGCCGGCCTCGATGGTGCCCTTGTGGGGCTTGCCGGCGGAATTCAGGGCTTCGTAGGCGTAGGTGGGCATTGGAGAGCTCGGGGAGGGCGCGTTGGAACGGAGGACGGTGGTTGTGCGGGCGGGCGCGGGGGACGTTCGGAGGCGAGCCGAGGGGTATCAGGTATCAGCAGACCGGCTGGGGAACGGAGAACGTTGGTTTGGCGTGGCGGATACGCATGCAGTTCGGAAGCTCGGCGAGGGGGTTATCAGCTTTCGTCATGGGCGCTGGTGATGGGCGGAGGTTGTTGGCGGAATCGGACAGGGTCATCGCTCGCTCAAGCCGTTCGTCGTTCGATCGTGTCCATCACCTGATACCTGATACCTGAGCCCCCTCGAACCACGTCCATCCGCTCCCACGCCTTCTTACTCCTCGACGATCGTCTCCCTCACGACTTCGTCGATCGTCGTCTGTCCCTCGTAGATCGCCAGCAGTCCGCTCTCGCGGAGGGTGCGCATGCCGCGCCGCCGTGCTTCGGCACGAAGGACCTGGGTCGACGCCTGCTGCACGATCAGCTCGCGGATGTCGTCGTCCATGTCCATGATCTCGAATAGCGCCATCCGGCCCTTGTAGCCGCTGTTGTTGCACTGGTCGCATCCGCGGCCGCGGAAGAACGTCCGCGCCTGCACGTCCGCCGGACGCAGCGAGAGCTCCATGAGCTGCTCCTCGGTCGGAACGTACGACTCCTTGCAGCGGACGCAGATGCGGCGCACCAGGCGTTGGGCGACGATCGCCTCGATCGTGGCGGTGAGGAGGAACGCCTCCACGCCGAGGTCGAGCAGACGGAGGATCGACGACGGCGCGTCGTTCGTGTGGAGCGTCGAGAACACCAGGTGGCCGGTCAGCGAGGCCTGGATGGCGATCTGCGCCGTCTCCAGATCACGGATCTCGCCCACCAGGATGATGTCGGGATCCTGTCGCAGGAAGGACCGCAGCAGACGGGCGAACGTGAGCTCCTGGTCCAGGTTCACCTGGCACTGGATGAGCCCGTCGATGTCGTACTCGACCGGATCCTCCGCGGTGAGGATCTTGGTGTCGGGCGAGTTCAGCTCGTTGAGCCCCGCGTACAGCGTCGTCGTCTTGCCCGAGCCGGTGGGACCGGTCACCACGACGATGCCGTTTGGCTTCGCAATGAGCTTCCGGAT
The DNA here is from genome assembly GCA_020427695.1 of Phycisphaerales bacterium. GTDB lineage: Bacteria > Planctomycetota > Phycisphaerae > Phycisphaerales > SM1A02 > JAGQOG01. The sequence goes on along the minus strand of JAGQOG010000166.1, from coordinate 11,309 downwards.
GCGCTCGAGCTCGTCCTCGCGGAGCCCGATGCGGTCCAGGGCGAGCTGAACGTTCGAACGATCGAGCACACGGAGCACCACCGACTCGCCGAACATGGTCGGGAGAACCGAGACGCGGAGATCGATCGGCGAGTTGTTGAGCGTCAGCTCGATGCGCCCGTCCTGCGGGAGGCGCCGTTCCGCGATGTCGAGGTTCGCCATGACCTTGATGCGGCTGACGATCGGCATCGCCAGGTGCTTCGGCGGAGGGATCATCTCGTAGAGGACGCCGTCGATGCGGTAGCGCATCTTGAACTCGTCCTCGAACGGCTCGAAGTGGATGTCGGAGGCCTTGTCGCGGATCGCCTGAAGGAGCACGAGGTTCAGCAGCCGGATGACCTTGTTGTCGTCCGCCGCATCCTCGAGGGCCGCCAGGTCGACGGATTCGCCGCGACCGGCCATGGCCGCCACGGCCGCCGACTCGCTCGCCTCGGCGTAGAGCGTCGACATCGACGTGTCCTTGCCGGCGAACTTCGACTGGAGCATCTTGTCGATCTGTTCCGCGGGAGCCACCACGGCGGACACCTTGAACCCCATCAGGAGGCGGAGATCGTCCACCGCCTTGAAGTTGTCGGGACTCTTCATCGCGATCACCAGCCGGCGGCTCTTCTCGTCGTACTCGACGGGAACCACCTGGTAGGTGCTGGCGGTCTCGGCCGGGAGGGCGGCAATCACCTCGTCGGGAAGCTCGAGCTCCTCCAGGTCGACCATGGCCATGCCAGCCTGGCCGGCCAAGGCCTCCAGGACGTCCGCCTGGTTGATGTAGCCCAAGCTCACCAGGAGTTGGCCGATCGGCTCCTTCCGGGTGCGCTGGAGGGCGAGCGCCTCGTGGACTTGTTCGCGGGTGCACTTCCCGAGCTTGGTCAGCACGCGACCAAGTCGGCGGCCTTTGAGTTCGCTTGGATCGATTGGCATGTCGGTCCTCGTGGGTGCTCGTGCCAGCCTGCCCCGCCCGAATCGCGGGATCGAGCCTCAAAGGCGTCCGATCCACCACGTGGTGGACCTGAGGTCTATAAGGCCATATTGCCCGGGCAGTTGCGATCAATCAACCCCAAGTGACGCATTGAAATCAAACGACACCTGGTTTTCTGAACTCAACTACTGCGGCGTGGCAGCTGATTGGCCCGAAGAGCCATCGGTCCGCCGGACGGGATGCGCTGACATCGCGAGCTCTGGTTGCTGGTTGAGAAGGCGGGTGGAAGTCATCCGAATCGATGGTCACGATCGTTGTTCGATCACCGGTCGTGCCTGGTCGAGGAACGACGGAACGTCCGAGAACGGAGGGGCAAGCACTCGTGGAGAGTGGCTCGAAGCCGCCGGGATGGTCGCGTGGTTGTGGGCGTTGGCGCCTGCCTGGTTGCCTCAGACCCTTGGTGCCTTGGCGCCTCGATCCCTTGATGCCTTGGCGCCTTGATGCCTGGTCGCCCCAGTGTCGCTTCGGGAGCACACACACCGATACGCCGCACACACGCGGTACCAGCGGGGAACCTGTCTTAGGCCCCCTCGAGCTTCTCGTCGTATTCCATGCGGCCGACGAGACCGCCGGCTCGGTGCACCTTCTCGGTGAGCTCGCCCGGATCCTTGCCCTTGTCGATCATCTCCTCGGCGGAAATGATCCCCTGGGAGTAGAGCGTCCAGAGGTGGTCGTCGAGGAGCTGCATGCCGAACTTGCGTCCGGTCTGGATGGCCGAGTCGATGCGGAAGGTCTTGTTCTCGCGGATCAGGTTGGCGATGGCGGGCGTCACGACCAGGAACTCGTAGCTTGCCACCCGCCCCGGCCGATCGACGCGGGCCAACAGCACCTGGCTGAGCACCGCGATGAGCGAGGTCGAGAGCTGGACGCGCACCTGGGCCTGCTGGTTGACCGGGAACGCGTCGATGATGCGGTTGATCGTGCCGGCCGCCCCGGTGGTGTGCAGCGTGGCGAACACCAAGTGGCCCGTTTCCGCGGCCCGGATCGCGGCCTCGATCGTCTCGAGGTCTCGCATTTCGCCGACCAGGATCACGTCGGGGTCGGCACGGAGCACACGGCGCAGGGCTTCGGAGAAGCTCGGCACGTCGACGCCCACCTCGCGCTGGTTCACCACCGACTTCTTGTGGTAGTGGTAGTACTCGATCGGATCCTCGACCGTGACGATGTGCCGGTCGAGGTTGATGTTCACGTAGTCGATCATGGTCGCCAGCGACGTCGTCTTTCCCGATCCGGTGGGGCCGGTGACGATGAAGAGGCCACGGGGGCGGCGGACCAGCTCCTTGCAGATCGGGGGGAGGCCGATCTCCTCGAACGTGAGGAGCTTGTTGGGGATGAGACGGAGCACCATCGTGATCGATCCGCGTTGGCGGAACACGGCCACGCGGAAGCGGGCCTGGTCGCCGTAGGCGAAGCCGAAGTCGCAGCTTCCCTCTTCCTGCAGCTCCTGCTGCGCCCGCTCGGGCGTGACGGACTTCATGAGGGAGACCATGTCGTCGGAGTCGAGCACCTTGGTGGCGAGGCTCCGGAGCTTGCCGTGAAGTCGGAGCGTCGGCGGGCGGCCGACGCTGAGGTGCAGATCGGAGGCGCCCTGCTTGATCACGGTCTCGAGAAGTCGATCGATCTGGACGGTGGACATTGGATTGCACTCTCGGGGGAGGCGGGTGTCTGGCGGCAGGTATCAGGTATCAGGTTTCGGGCGTTGGCACCAGGAACTCGGGCCGCTAGGCCTCGACCTCCTGCGCCTCCTTCGGGGTGAAGCCCTCGAGCTGGGCGTGCTTGGCGACCTCTTCGGGCGTGGTGATGCCGCGCAGGACCTTGAGCTTGCCGTCGCCGATCAGGCTCCGCATGCCGCCTCGGATGGCGGCGGCGCGGAGCCGCGACACCGGCGCCCGTTGGAACGCCAGCTCACGCAGCTCGCTGTTGAGGATCATCATCTCGAAGATGGCCTTCCGCCCGCGGAATCCCGTGCTCGAGCAGTGCGAGCAGCGGCCGGGCTTGTAGATCGTGTGCGACGCCGCCTCGGAGTCGGTGATGCCGACGAGCTTCAGCAGCTTCCGGTCGGGATTGGGGTCCGGCTGTCGGCACTTCTCGCAGAGGATGCGGACCAGCCGCTGGGCCATGATCGCCTGGATCGAGCTCGCCACCAGGAACGGCTTCACACCCATGTCCACGAGTCGCGTCACCGCGGAGGGCGCGTCGTTGGTGTGGAGCGTCGAGAAGACCAGGTGGCCGGTCAGGGCCGCCTGGATGGCGATGTCCGCCACCTCGCGATCGCGGATCTCGCCCACCAGGATGATGTTCGGCGCCTGGCGCAGCATCGACTTGAGGATCGATCCGAACGTCAGTCCGATCGACTCGCGCACCTGCACCTGGTTGATGCCGTTGAAGTTGTACTCGACCGGATCCTCCGCGGTAATGATCTTGCGGTCCGGGCGGTTGAGGATGTCCAGGGCCGAGTAGAGCGTCGTGGTCTTGCCGGAGCCGGTCGGTCCCGTCACCAGGAAGATGCCGTTGGGACGGCGGATGATCCGGTTGAAGACGTCGAAGCTGTCCTGCTCGAAGCCGAGATTCTGGAGGCCGATCCGGACCGAGTCGGGGCGGAGAATACGCAGGACCACGCTCTCACCGTGGTACGCCGGGCAACTGCTCACGCGGAAGTCGATCTGGGCGCTGTCCACCTGCATCTTGATGCGGCCGTCCTGCGGAACGCGCCGCTCGGCGATGTTGACGCCCGCCATCAGCTTGAGTCGAGCCAGGAGCGCGCCCTGCATGCGCTTCGGGAGGTTGTCGCGCACGTGGCACTCGCCGTCGATCCGGTACCGGAGCAGCACCCGGTCGGCCATCGGCTCGACGTGGATGTCCGACGCCCGGCTGCGCACCGCCTCGACGATCATCCGATTCACCAGGCGCACGATCGGCGCGTCCGCCATCTCGACGTCGATGGAGGCGTCAACCGAACTGTCCACGGAGCGGTCGACGGTGACGTCGACGGAGTCGGTGACCAGCGACTCGTCGGAGAACATCCCCGACTTGCCGCCCGCCTTCCCGCCGGCCTCCTCGAGGTACGCCTTGATGCCGGAGCGGGAGCCGATCGCCGTGTCGATCTCCGAGTTGAGTCGAAAACGGAGCAGGTCGAGCAGTTCGAGATCCATCGGGTCGTGGATCAGGAGCTTCAGCCGCCCGTTCTGCTTGCCCAGCGGGACCACCAGGTGCTTCTTGACGATCTCGTCGGGGATCAGGGTGAGATCGACCCGCGAACTCGCCTCCGGCCGGTCGAGGTTCACGTACTCCATGTCGTACTGGGTGCCGAGCGCCTTGGCGATGTCCTCTTCCTTGCAGGCGTTCGCCTCGACGAGCGCCTCGCCGATCCGCTTTCCGGACGCCTTCGACGCGGCGAGCGCCGCCTGCACCTGGGCCTCGGTGACGGTCTTCGATTGGACGAGGATCTCGCCGAGCTTCAGTCGCTGCTTGCGTGCCAAATCGTGCTCCTTACGGCCTCGAGGAGACCTTGGTCCACGCGGCCTGACGGCCGCCGTCTCCAGTCGGACGAGCCTTGCAGTATCCTCCGGTGGGCAGACGGTCGCAACTGCCCGCCGGCGAAGGGCCTTCCGCTTCCGCGTGAGTCGGTTCCCTCGAAGGCCTGGTCCGCGCTTTCGGATCCCGACACGAGGCGTTCAATGCCGCTCCGATGACGACCCGCAGCCTCCCGAACCCTCCTCGCCTGCTGGTGACGGCCGGTCCGACACAGGAGCCGATCGACGCCGTGCGGTTCATCTCCAACCGCTCCTCGGGCCGAATGGGTGCAGCGATCGCCGTCGAGGGTGCACGACGCGGCTGGCCCACCACGCTTCTGCTCGGTCCCGTTTCGTCCGGTCCTCCCGACTGTTCGGGCATCCGCTTGCGGAGGTTCCGGACGACCGCCGATCTCGAGCTCGCCCTGCAGGAGGAGTGGCCCGTTCACGACGTGCTGATCATGGCCGCGGCGGTGGCGGACCACCGACCGCGCCACCCCGAGCTTGGCGGGAAGCTGCGACGCGAAGGCGGCCCCCTGTCGTTGGAGTTGGAGCCAACCCCCGATCTCCTCCGCGGAATGGCCCCCACCACCCGTCCGGGCCAGGTGGTGGTCGGTTTCGCGCTGGAGCCCGCCGATCGGCTGCTTCGCTCGGCCCGCGAGAAGCTGCTTCGCAAGGGGCTGCATGCCGTCGTGGCCAACCCGCTCGAGACCATGGACAGCGACGACATCCACGCGGTGCTCGTGTCCGCCGACGGCACCGTCGAACGCCCGCCGAGCGGACCTCAGCCAACGAGCAAGACCGCGTTTGCCGCTTGGCTGTTGGATCGGCTGCCGACACTGGCCCGGCAGGAGGCCCCCCCCGTTCGGTAGTGGGCCGATCCGGTGGTGCGAGCAGTCCGATGAAGAAGTGCTCCGTCGGCGAGAGCGCGGCATCGCGGCCCAGGCCAAGGAGCCGCGGCGCTGCGTTATCCCCGGAGATACCGCGAGCCGCGGCGACGCCGGCATGGGTCGCGAGGGCCGCTCGCAGCCAGGATGACTTCGTCATCGGGCTGCTAGACTCGATGGTCGCGGGTTCCCGGGGGCGTGCCGCCTGAGCCCGACTCGCGGGCACGGGGACCGGCTGAGGAGCGTTGATGGTGGATCCTGTTCCGAACGAGTCGATGGACGACCTCCTTGCGAGGCTCTCCACGCTGACGACCAGGGAGATCGAGGTCCTCACCTTGATCGGCGAGGGCCTGACCCACGCCGAGATCGCACAGCGGCTCAAGCGAAGCCAGAAGACGATCGAGTCCCATCGGCTCTCGATCGGACGCAAGCTGAAGGTGCGCAAGCAGGTCGAGCTGGCCCGGATCGCGATCACCGCCGGCTTCGTGAACCTGGCCGGAGGACTGGGGCGATTTTCGGAGAACCCGGACGCTCGCACGGTTCCCGCGGCCGCCCTGCGGACGGAGCTCTCGCGCCGGAAGAAGTCGCAGGAGATCCTCCGGAGCATCGATGCCGCGACCACCGCCGTCGCCGGCGAGGCGTTCCTGACCGCCCTGGTGGCGTCCCTGGCCCGGTCGCTCGACGTCCGGTGCGTGGCGATCGCGCAGATCGTCGATCCCTCCCGCCAGATCACCGAAACCGTGGCGGGCATGCTCGATGGAATGCTGTTGCCGCCGACCCGGATCGCGCTCGGCGACACGCCGTGGGTCAACATGCCGGCGGTCCGGAGCCGGCTCATTCGCACGGGTCTCCTGTCCGCTTTCCCGGCCGACCCGCTCGTGCGCCATGCGCATGCGGACAGCGGAGCCGGGAGCATTCTCACCGGCCCGGACGGCGAAGCCATCGGATTCCTTTGCGTGCTGCACAACGGCCGGTTGGACGAGAGCCTGGAGCCGGAACTGCTTCTGCGGCTGTTCGCGGGCCGGGCGGCCGCCGAGCTCGTCGGGCTGCGCGCCCAGCGGCGCCTGGCGGAGAGCGAGGAGCGCTACCGCCTCCTCGCGAACCACAGCGTCGACATGATCGGCCGGCATACGCCGGACGGCATCTACACCTACGTGTCGCCCGCGTCGCGCGAACTGCTTGGCTACGAGCCGGACGAGCTCATCGGACGGACGCCGTACGAGTTCTTCCATCCGGAGGACCTGGCCGCGATCGCAGCGCTCCACGACGGCTTGCGAACGAACTTCGATCCGGAGCGCATCCGCTACCGATTCCGGCGCAAGGACGGCACCTACACCTGGATCGAGACCGATGTCCGGAGCGTCGGGGATCCCGGCTCGGGACGCGTGCAGTCGATGGTGACCAGCAGCCGCGACGTCTCGGAGCAGCAGGCGGCCGCCGCGGAGCTCGTTCGCGTCAACGAGCAGTTGGAACAGCGCGTCGCCGAGCGGACCAGCGCGTTGACCGCCGCCATCGACGCACTCACCGAGTCGCGGCGGGCGGTCGAACGCAACGAGGAACGCTGGCGGGCCCTGGTCCGGGACGCCAGCGACTACATCGTGATCGTGGACGCGGACCTTCGCGTCCAATACGTGAATCGGCTCCTGGCGGACATCGAGTACGCGGATGTGATCGGCCAGCCGCTCGTGCCGTTCGTGCCCCCCGAGCAGCGCGAGCGCTTCGAGGCCACCCTCCGAAGCGTGCTGGAGCAGGGCGTGCACTGCACCGGGGAGTTCGAGTCCGTCATGCCGACCGGCAAGCGCGTGTGGGAGGACCGCTTCAGCCCGATCTCGATCGACGACCGCGTGGTCGGCGTGGGCATCATCGCGACGGACATCACCGAGCGCCGCGCCACGGAGCTCGCGATCAGGGACAGCGAGGAACGCTACCGGCGACTGGTGGAGATGGCGCCGGACGGCATCCTCGCCCACGACGGCGCGCTCATTCGACTGGCCAACCGCTCGCTGGCCTCGATCCTCGGCGCGCCCGAGCCGTCGTGCCTGGTGGGCCGGCCCGTGTTGTCCCTCGTTCACCCCAAGTACCACGACCACGTCCGGCAACGGATCCGGCGGCTGATGGTGAACGACGAACCCGCCCCGCGGGCCCGTCTCGAACTCCTCCGGCTCGACGGCTCCATCATCGAGGTCGAGACCAGCGGAACCGCCTACGACGCCAACGGCCAGCGCATGGTGCAGGTCATCGTGCGCGAGGTCGGGGTCGAGGTCGTGCGCATCTCCAACCAGGCTCGATCCCAAGAGCGCGGCGATTGAGACCGATCGCGCCGCGAGGTCAGCCGTTGCCCCAGTTCGCGAGCAGGATGCCGAGATCGGCACCGTCCACGGTTCCGTCGCCGTTGAGATCCGCGGCTCCCTTGCCGCCCCAAGCGCCGAGCAGCGCGCCGAGGTCGGCACCGTCCACCACGCCGTTGCCGTCGAGATCGCCGACCAGCGGCGCCTCGCACGTGTAGACCACGATCGACACGTCGTCCACGCCGGCCTCGACGAGGCTGCCGCCGCCCGTGTCGCGGGCGATGAACCGCAGCCGCATCTGCGCCGTCGGAGGCAGCACGTCGGCGATTCGGAACGACTTCCTGGTCCACACGCCGGTGCTCTCGTAGACCTCCTCGAGGGAAGCCCACGTCTGGCCGTCGTCGTTCGAAAGCAGCACGCTCATGGAGTCGCTGCCGGGATTGGCGCCGAGGTTGTTGGAGAACCAGCGGTAGTACTCGATGAAGGGCTCGCCGACTCCCGAGGCGTCGAGGGCGGGCGAGGTCAATGTGGTCGCCCCGTTGTCGACGTCGGCAGCGCCATCGCTCCCCCCTTCGAAGCCCTGACCCGTCACCCAGCACATGACGCCCGGGTCGGCCGTGTGATCGTCTTCGGGCTGGGCGATCGTTCCGATCGGATCCACCAGCACCCACGTGCCGGAGGTCGCGGTGTCGGAAGGCGAGCCGACCACCCAGCCGGCGTTGGCCTCCATGTCGTCCACGAACGCGAGATCGACGCCCACCGCGACCGTCGCCTCGACGGCGACGTTCGGAGCCGAGAGGGTGATGCCGTTCGATGCGGTGGCGGTGAACGAGTACGACACCGCCGTGCCGCATTCGCCGTCGGGGAAGGTGCCTTCGTAGATTCCCGGCTCGACCTCGACCAGCGGAACGGTGGTCGCGTTGCCCTGCGCCGTGACGTTGAGCCGGGCCGTGCCCGGGACCACGGACTGCCCGTCGATCGGCGTGATGGCCACCCTCACCGTTTGTCCGGTCGGCGCAACGATGCCGGGCAGGCCGTCCGGGTAGCTGAAGGCGAGCGGCGCCTCGCCGACGTACAGCACGAAGAGCCCCCGCTCCAGATCGCTGCAGACCACGGTTCCGCTCGGGAAGAACGGGAACGTGCTCCACATGCCGTTGTAGTTGGCGCTGTCGCTCCCCGGGAAGGTGTCGAAGTAGGCGATCTCGACGGGCGCGAGCGGATTCGTGGCGTCGAAGATCCGCAGGCCGCTGCGGTAGTTCGCCTCGTAGATCGTGTCGCCCTTGGTGTAGAGGTTGTGATCGACCGAGGCGAGACCGCTCGTGAAGGTCGAGACCTGTTCGGGATTCTCCAGCACCGACACGTCGATGACGTGGGTGGTGGTCGTGACGCCGTAGGTCGTTTCGTCGGCCTCGTCGTTGAGGAAGAAGTACTGGCGATCCGCGGAGAGCCATCCCTGGTGCGAGTACGCGCCGTTGGGATACTCGTAGCTGGCGACCACGAAGATGTTCTGCTTGTCCGTGACGTCCAGGATGGTCAGCCCGGTCTGCACCCAGCCGACGTTGAATCCGGCAGCGCAGAACGCGATCTCGCGGCCGGCGTACGGTCCCTCGGTGTAGTTCACCACCTGGCAGTCGTGCACGTACTTGTCCAGCCAGCTCCCCACCAGCGTGGGATTCGCGGGGTTGGCCAGGCTGTAGATCCGGATGCCGTTCGAGCCGCCGCCACAGCGGTAGAGGTAGCCGCTCTCCTCGTTGATCGAGACGTTGTGGGTAGCGGAGGTTCCGCCGGACAGGACCGTGCCGACCTCGGTGACCGTGCCCTGGTCGATGGCCGAGAGGTCGAAGACCTGGATGCCGGCGCCGCCTTCGCTCACCGAGTAGGCGTACTGACCGTACGCCTTCACGTCGCGCCACGTGCTGGTCGGTCCCGGCATGGCCACGACGAGCTGCGCGTTCGAGGGATCCGTCACCTCGACGAACGCCGTGCCCGTCGACGTGCCGATGAGGGCGTACTCGCGTCCCGACGGCGCCACGTATCCCCAGCAGTCGTTCCCCGACGATCCGCCGCCCAACTCGTTCAACGGCAGCCAGCTCAGGAGGATCACGCCGTCGGCGGCGAAGTCCTCGAGCGACGCCACGCCCCCTTCCGCAGCGCGGTAGCCGGGGCCTTCGTACGGCGGCATCCGGTCCTTTTCCTTCGGGTCGTCCGTGTGGGCGAACACAACGAGAGGGGAGGCCAGGACGAAAGCGAGACCGCTGACGGCGGCCTTCCGGATGCTCGATGGGGTCATTCTGGGTTCTGCCGTGGGTGGGGGTGGGGAGGAACCGCGAGCGCAAGGGCAATGGTCGCCTTGAAAGGCGCGGAATGCAAGCATTTGGACGGCCGTGACGGGCACCGGTTCCCTTCGACTATCGGTCGCTGGACCCAGGTGCCGGCGCCCTCCGCAGTCCTTCCGGCGGCAGTTCCCCGCTCAACGTCTCGAGAAAGGCCACCAGATCTCGGACCTCCTGCTCCGAAAGTCCAAGCGGCATCAGGATGGTCTCCCGATGATGGCCGGGAAACACGGCGTTCTCCATCGTGGAGTAGTGGAGAACGAAGTCTCGCAGCGATGGAATCTGGCCCTGGTGTCCGTATGGCGCGGTGCGGGCCACCTCGCGGAGCGACGGCGTCCGGAATTGCCCCCACGTCTCCGGGGACCGACGCAGCGTGCGCACCTGCTCCGCGCGGGGTCCGTTCGGATCGTCGCTGAAGGCCCCGGTGGCGTTGAACGGATCCGCCAGCAGCGTCCCGGCGCCGGCATAACGACCCTGGTCGCGCAGCGGCCCGCCGTCCAAGGGTGGAAGCCCGATCGAATGGAACTCGCCGTCGCTCAGCATCGGACCGTTGTGGCAGAGGCGGCAATTGGCGGTACCGACGAACAGTCGTGCGCCGCGTTTCGCGTCCTCGCCGATCGCCGCCTGGAGCGACTCGTCGCCCGTGCGCAGTCCCTCGACGAACCGGTCGAACGGCGCGGGGCCGGTCCGCAGCCGCCGTTCGTACGCCGCCATCGACTTGCCGAAGTTCGCGAAGACACGGTCGATGGCCTCCTGCTCCGTCGGCGACATCCGCATCCAAGCGGTGTTCAGCGGATCGCCCTCCGCTCCCGGTCGGGCACGGGCGGGGAAGGGACCAGCCGCCGACAGGTCGGGCATGGCGCCGAAGATCGCTTCGTAGGCGACGCGCAGCGCCGCGTCGTCGTGGATGACCCGCGCCAAGGCCACGCGGTCGAAGTCCATCTCCAGCGGGTTCTCGACGGGCACCAGGGCCTGCGCCCACTGCGTGTCGACGCGCCCGTCCCAGAAGTACCAGCGCAAGAGCGATGCGTTGAGGATCGTCGGCGTGTTCCGCGTGCCGTCGGCCACCCCGTGGGCCACGCTTCGACCGTCGGTGAACGCCTGGGCGGGATCGTGGCACGTGGCACACGACACGGTGCCGCTGGACGAGAGCCGGGGATCGAAGAACAGCCGGTGGCCCAGCGCGGCGGCCCGCTCGTCGTCCCCGAACCGGTTCGTCTCGTCCGGCGTCGCCGCGGGAAGCGGCGACATTCGCAACAGGCGGGCAACCTCCTGGT
>JAGQOG010000165.1 GCA_020427695.1 Phycisphaerales bacterium | reverse complement strand
GTTCGCGGCGGGGTTGCGCTGGGCCAGGTCCGTCTCGTCGCCCGCGAAGCCGCCGAGGACCGCAACGCCGCCTGGAAGCGCGAACGTCAGGGAGCGCAGTCCCGTGCCTGCGTCGGGTCGATACGTGCCCGCCGCCACCCAGATCGAGGCCACGCTCCCGTTCGACGCTTCGGCCGCGGAAAGGGCGTCCTGGAGATCCTGGAAGGCCGTGCCCCAACTCGTGCCCTCGCCGCCGGGCGGCGCGTCGGCGCGCACGTACAGCACTTCGGCGTCGGCGATCGGCGCCGCAACCACCGTGGCCGCAGTCGCCAGCGCGGTTGCGAACACACGGTACCGGGTCAGCACTTTGATCATCGGTGTCCCCGCTCCTCAGAGTTCCGTTGGAGCCGCGCTCTCAACGCCAGCCCGCCAGGACCATTCCCAGGTCGCTGCCGTCCACCACCCCGTCCAGGTTCACGTCGCCCACGCACGGGAACGCCGTCGGGCAGGGACCCCACGCACCAAGCACGATTCCGATATCGGCACCGTCCACCACGCCGTTGCCGTCGACATCGCCCGCGGCGGCGCAACTGTCGAGGACACCATCGCCGTTGAGGTCGTCCGCCGGCGCACTCGGGTACGAAGCGGTGACCGCGATGAAGCTCGCCTCGCATTGCGTGAGGCTCACTGCGCTGGTCGGCGTCATGAGAAGTGTCGCCGAACCGTCGGCGATCGCGGCCAGGAACGTCTCCGTCGGGACGACCAGGGTGTACGTGTCCGGGACCGCCGGGCAGTCGCTGGCCCCCGACAGGAAGGCGGGGCCCACGAACACGCCGTCGAGCGTCACGGTCACGTTCTCGCTGCCCAGGTTGAGATCGGCGACGGCCGAGAAGTCGAGCGTGAGCGGGCCCACCGGGAGCGCGGTCGATGCGATGACGAACGACGCCGGAGCGCCGCTCCCGAACGGCGCGTACTGCGGCGACGACGTGGTGAAGAGCTGCGGCACGAGCTGACAGGCGTCGACCAAGCCGTTGCCATCGCAATCGAGCGCGGTCCCGGCGGCGATCGCGCAGATGTCGGGCACGCCGTCTCCGTCGCAGTCCTCCTGGCAGGAGTCGGGGACGCCATCTCCGTCGCAGTCGGGCTCGAAGCCCGAGGCGATGTCGCATGAATCCGGGATGCCGTTCCCGTTGCAGTCGGGCACCGTGCCGTCAAGCACGTCGCACACGTCGGGTACGCCGTTTCCGTTGCAATCGGTCTCCGTGCCGTTGGCGATGTCGCACGCGTCCGGAATGCCGTTTCCGTTGCAGTCGGGCGCCGTGCCGTCGAACACCTCGCACTCGTCCGCCGCACCGTTCCCGTTGCAGTCCACCAGTTCCATCGACGGGTAGGGCGACTCCAACGCGCCCATGTCCACTCGACATGCCTGTCGCCGCAGGTTGCCGGCCAGGTCGAGTTCCGAGCGGGGCGGCGCCAAGGCGCTCGCGGCACGGTTGATGCAGGGCGAATCGGGCAGGAGCGAGAGGTCGTCGTCGTCGGTTCCCGCGAGACCGTCGGGTCCGAGCGGGTCCGCGAGCCGTGGATCGTCGGCGATGACGTTCGTTCCGCCGAGCACGGGCAGCCAGCCGGCGATGCACGAATCACTCGCGGCGAAGCCGCCGGTCGATGTGGAGAGCTGGGCCGGCGCACCGGCGCCCGAGGCGTCGGCGTTCTGCCAGACGATCGAGTTGGCCACTTCAACCGTGCCGCCCTCGCGGCGCACACCGCCGCCCAGGTCTGCTTCGTTCCCGAATACCGTGGTCAGGTCGAGGAGCGTGGTGCCGCTGTTCACAACGGCGCCACCGCCGATCGGGGCCCAGTTCCCGACCAGCGCCGACGAGCGTACCGTGCACTTCGCCTCCGACTCCGACGCCAGTCCGCCGCCGCTTTGCAGGGCGAAATTGAAGCGAATCTCCGACCGCCCAACCACGAGGTCGTTGAACGCTCCGGCCACGGCTTGGCACCGAATGCCCCCGCCGTTGCCGTCGGCAATGTTGAGCTCAAACAGGCAGTCCACCACCGCGATGGTGGCGATTGGCTCCGGATGGAAGAGCCCGACCATGAGACCGCCGCCGCCAGTGGCCGCGTTCATCTCGAACACGCACGACGACACCGTGGACGGTGCCCCGATGACACTCGCGCCTCCGCCGGTGAGCAGGGCCCCGTTGCCGGCGAACGTGCAGCCCTCGATCGTGGCCGCGCAGCCCGTCCCTACGAAGAGTCCGCCGGCGTTGGTGGCGAAGTTCTCCAGGAACTCGCAGTCGACGATCGCGGCCGTGGCCGTGAAGCCGTTGTCTGGATTGAGCGACAACCCACCGCCAAGCGCGCCCTTGTTCCCGACGAAACTGCATCCAGTGGCCGTGAAACTGGCCCCGTTCGCCCGGATCGCACCACCTTGGGTGGTGCTCGTCGGCGCGTTGCCGATGAAGGTGGTGTTTGCGATCGAGACGACGGTCGAGTCGTTCCGCATGGCCCCACCGATCAGTCCGGCGTTTCCCTGGAAGAAGCCGTCGTCGATCTCGAGCATCCCGCCGTCGGTCCTCACCGCGCCGCCGCCGGAAGTCGACTGGTTGTCGACGAACGTGCAGTGCCGCAGCACGACGCTGGCTCCGGCCACGCGAAGTCCGCCGCCCATGGCGTGCAGGGACGGGCCGTTGGCGTTGCCTCCGCGGACGACGGCGCCGTCAAGCACGGCGGGATCCCCT
>JAGQOG010000164.1 GCA_020427695.1 Phycisphaerales bacterium | reverse complement strand
CGCGTCAGGTAGCCGTCCTTGTCCGTATCCGCCACTTCAAAGATGCGCTCGGCAAACCGCTCCGGAACCTCGCTCTTGGAGAGCTTGCCGTCGCCGTCGGCATCGCCGGACATCAGGCGATCGACGAACGCCTGCGGATCCTGGGGAGCGCGTCCACCACGACCGCCGCCGGGCGCCCGATCACCGTCCTGGTTGGCCCCCCCAGCCCCGGGACCACCTGGACCTCCCGGTCCCCCCGGTCCGCCCGGTCCGGCCTGTCCCATGGCGGCGGAGGCGACGAGCAAAAGGGCACTAGCGGTTCCAAGGCAGGATCGTCGAAGCGAGATCATGGGGTTTCCTTTCGAATGGTGCCGAGCACTCGGTGTTGTTCAGGGCCGAAGCCCGGCTCACGCAACGTTGTCCGCCCGTCGCCAAAACGGGACACGGAATGTGGACAAAGTACCGGGGATCGACGCATGCGGCGCGAGCGCCATCGGCTGGCCGGACGAGCCCAGGGGCATGCCACCGAAGGCCGGGATCAGCGGGCACTTCATGCGCCGGACCCGACACTACTCCTTCGCCCCCCGCTCCTTCATCGCCGCGCTCAGATGGGCCACCTGGAGTTCGACCCGCTTGATCTCGCGACTGATCAGGAGGCGGTTCATCTCCATCCAATGCCACATCTTGAGGCCGCTGACGGCAAGCAATCCGAACAGGAGCCCGGCGCCCCAGCGGATCGCCACCACGGCATCGTCCGCCCGGAGCAACTGCACCAGGCAATAGACGACCAGGACCAAACACGCCGTCATCACCACCACGGTCAGAAAGGCCAGCCACCGCAATCGACCGCGGAACACCTCCGTGGCCATTTCGAAGAGCGACGGTTCGGCGAGCTGGTTGTCGTACGCGGCCTCCGCTGGCGAGAGTGCCTTGCGGATCACGGCATCGACTTCGTTCGCTTCGTGCTTCATGTTCGTTCCTCCAGAATCTGGCGAAGCCTGTTCCGGGCGTGGAACAGGCGGGACTTCACGGTTCCGTCGGGAATCGAGAGCGCATGTGCGATCTGCCGCACCGACTGGCTCTCGATGTAGTACAGGGCGAGAATCGTTCGACTCTCCTCGGGAAGGGCATCCAGTGCGACGCGCACCGCGACCATCTGGTCGCGCTGCGCGGCGGCGTCGTGGTCGACGGCTGAACCCGACGGGACCGAACCGTCAACGGATGCCTCGCGCCGACGATCGCGCTGCCGGCGGCGAATCCAGTCGGCGCAGCGCCGCGTCACGATCCGAAACGCCCAAGCCGGAAACGCCGCCGGATCGTCCAGGCGTCGGAGCTGGCGCACGATCGCGCTCCACGACTCCTGCACCACCTCGGCCCCGGCGTCGTCGCTCCCGATCAAGCGACACGCGTGGCGAAGGAGTCGCGGCTGCCAGCGGCGCACGAGCCGCTCGAAGGCAACCGCGTCGCCGCGTTGGGCGTCGAGCACCAGCAGCTCGTCGAGGATCGTGTCCGGGGTGCCGCTCATGGCGTCAAGGAGCGGACGAGGCGGTTCGCCTCCTGCGGCTCCATCCAGAGGTCGCGGCTCGCCACGCGTCGGTTCAGCGGAATCCGGCGATTCCCTTCCGATTCCGCCTACCGGCCCCGCGGCGCTCCCTTGACCTCGATCGCCGCCGCCGCGTCGGCCCGCCGCACGACGATCTCCGCGCCATCTCCGTCCTCGGCCGACACCGCCGGGTCGCGCCGTCGATCGGCGGAGGCCGCCCGCCCCATCCCGCGGACCGACGCCACGATGTGCGTGGGCCGGCCCTTCACCTCGCCGTAGATTCGGGCGACGTACTCGCCGAGGATCCCGATCGAGATCAACTGCACGGCGCCGAGGAAGAGCACCGCCACCGCCAGGGTGGCGAATCCGGGAAGCGGATTGTTGGTGGTCAAGCGCCAAATCACCAGCACCACCGCCCAGACCGCGGCCAGCGACGCCACCAGCAATCCGATCACCGAGGCGAGTCGAAGCGGAATGTCGCTGAAGGTGAAGATGCCGTCGGCGGCCAGGTGGAACAGCCGTCGAATCGTGTACTTGCTGCGCCCGGCGGCGCGGGCGTCGCGGGCGTACGGAACACCCACGTGGCTGAAGCCGACCCAGCAGCGCAGCCCCCGCAAGAAGCGGTGGCGCTCCGGCATCCGGTTCATGGCGTCCACGAGCCGTCGCGACATCACGCAGAAGTCGCCGGCATCGAGCGGGATCGCCAGCGGCGAGAGCAGGGAGAAGAGGCGATAGAAGCCTGCGTACGCAACCCGCTTCGGCCACGACTCCTTGCGATCCCGGCGAACCGCGTACACCACGTCGTGCCCTTCGCCGAGGCGCTCGTACATCGACGCCACCAGCTCGGGCGGATCCTGCAGGTCGCCGTCGAGCACGGCCACGGCCGCTCCCCGCGCCTCCTGGAGTCCGGCGGTGACCGCCGCCTGGTGCCCGAAGTTCCGACTGAGCCGCACCGCGACGTAGCCGGAACACCGGTTGGCCAACTGGTCGATGCGCTCGCCGGTCCGATCGGTGGACCCGTCGTCGACGAGCACGACCTCCGTTCCCGGCGGCAGGATCTCGAGGGCCAGGCGCAGCCGCGCGGCCAGTTCGTCGAGAACGGCTTCCTCGTTGTAGAGCGGAATGACCAGGGAGAGCGGCGGGACCGTCATGGTGTCGCCTCCCGGGCTTCTGCGGTGCCCGGTCCGGCGCCGACCTGCGCCGACGCTCGGCGCAGGATCGCCATCACCGAGGTGCCAACGAGGCGCTGGGGCACATGCTCGAGACGGGCCACCAGCCCCATCGCCGCGTTGACCATGCGACTCGGCGGTCGGAATCCGCGCTCGATCACCTTCCCGCGCTCGGTGCGGGCCATCACGAGGCATCGGGCCCACGCGGCGGGCAGAAGCGGCGCGCCCCAGTATGTGGCGTCGACGACGGCCAAGCCCGCCTCGTCCGCCTCGCGGCGCAGGTCGCCGATGCGATAACGCCGCACGTGACCCGCCACCTCGTCGTAGCGGGAGTAGAGCGACATCAGGGCCGGGACGTTCACGGCGATCCACCCGCCGGGGGCGAGGTGGTGACCGACCGCGGCCAGGAATCCCGCCGCGTCGGGAATGTGCTCGAGGACGTCGAAGAGGAGGATCCCGTCGAAGGCGCCGGCGAGGTCCTCCCGCCGATCGAAGACGTCGTACACCGCCAGGTCGAGCGACGCATCGCGCGCGGCCAGTTCGAGCGGTGTCCGATCGAGATCGAATCCGCGCACACGCACGCCGAAGGACTCCCGGCACTGACGCAGGACCACGCCGTGCCCGCAGCCGAACTCCGCCCAGCGTCGCCCCCCGTCGAGCAGGCGGTGGCGACCGACCAGGTTGCGGAACACCTGGAAGCGGCGCCGCAGCCAGAAGTGCTGATCGTCCGCGATCGCGAACCACTCGTCCGCCATGCGCACGGCCGATGCAGGAGACAGGAGGGCGATGGGCATGGTGATTCGGGCGAACGGGATCCGGCGTCGCGCGACCGGCCGGTCGGAGGGATCCCGATCGATCGATCAAGTTTCAACGCCGCGGCGGGCTCGGTCAAGCGGCCACGCCCCGATCACGGAAGCTTGTCTTTGAACCGCGCGGGATCGTCCCAGAACGCCTTGGGGCAATTGGGGCAGCAGAACCCGATGACCCTGCCCTCGTGCACCACGAGGTACCTCGGATCGACGGGAGCGCCGGTCACCGGACAGGTGGTGTTGACCGGCGTGAGGGCGACGGCCGTGCCGTTCGGTCCTTCCGCGGCCGGGGCGGGACCGCCGACCTTCACCGCGGGCTCCGTTTCGATGGCCGCCGCTTCGGCGGCGTCCCCCGCATCGACCACGAGGCCCGGTCGCGCTGCTCGAAGTCGAGCCACGGCTTCGGGCGAGATGCCCGCATCCCAAAGGAACACGCGCTCGAGCGCTGGCATCGTGGCGAGTCGATCGACGGCACCATCGGTGAGCTCCGTGCGCACGAGCACCAGTTCCGCCAGGCGAGGCAGGCTCGACAACGGATCCAGCGCCGCATCGGTGATCGCCGTGTTGCCCAGATCCAGGCGAACGAGCTGCTGCATGCGCCCGATCACGTCCACCGCCTGGTCGGTTACCGCGCTGCGGGCCAGGGAGAGGTCGGCCACCTGCGCCACCACCGGTCCCAGGAGCCGCTCGGCCGCGGCATCGTCGATCGACGATGCCGCACCCGCCCCATCGATCGCAAGGAGCGGCGAACCGACATGCAGCGGCTCCGCATGCACGAGGGCCTGATGCAGCGCACGCACCGCCTCCGGCTTCGCCGGTGCCACCAGCTCGGGTCCGTTCGGCGCCGCGTTCCGGGGCTCTCGATCGATGGCCGCCACCACGGATGCGCCCGCTTCGGCTCCCGGAGTCTGGTCGCCCCCGTCCATGGCCTCGAACGAGGCGCCGTCCGCGATCCACTGCACGATCACCGCGATCTCCTCGGCCGTCGGCTGGGGCCTTCCCGGAGGTGGCATGTGGTCGTCGTCGTCGAGGGGAAGTTGCAGGCGCCGCACGAGCTCGCTGTGCTCCGGACTCCCGGCCACGACGATCGCCGGATCCTCCCCCGATCCGTCGACGGATCCGCCGGCCGTCATCGCCGCGTGGACCGCCGCGGCGTCGTGCAGAGCCAGGCCGCCCTTCTGCCGGCTCGGACCGTGGCACACCGCGCAGTGTTCCTCGAGGATGGGCTGCACGCGGGTGGCGAAGACCGGCAGCCGCAGGACGCACGACGGATCCTCGTCGAGCAACGCTCCTGCCCCGCCGCCTCCGGCCGTCGCAGCGCGGGCCCGCGCATGGATCGGCGCGAGAAGGAAGTCCTCGCCGTGGGTCATGGAGGCGCCGAGATGACCCACCGGGAACATCAACGCCAGCGCCGCGACGAGACCGAGCCGGTAGAGGCCCAGCGCGCGGTGCTGGTGACGGGCAGCGCGAACCGCCTGCACCGCGACCGACACGCACACGATCGCCAACAGGATGCCCAGCCACAGGTGAAGGTCGACGGTCGTGCCGCCGTAGCCGTCCTCCCGGCTGAGCACGAACCCCGTGCCGATGGCCACGACCGCAGCCAGGGCGGTGAGGATCGCCAAGGTCAGGCGCACGGGACGGATCGCGTCCCGGTCGGCGAAGAAGGAGACGATCTCCACGGCACCCAAGGCCACCAGGAGGCCGATCGGCAGGTGGAGCACCATCGGGTGCAGTCGTCCGAAGAGACCGAGGAGATCGCCGGCGGTCATGAGGTCAGCACCGTTCCTTCGCGGGTCGTGGTTCCTGTCGCATCCGGTCCTTCCGTCGCCTCGCGGTCAGGCGAGGATCGGCGCGACCACGTTGCCGGCCACGTCGGTGAGACGGTAGTCCCGCCCCTGGTGACGGTAGATGAGGCGCTTGTGGTCGATGCCCAGGAGGTGCAGGAGCGTGGCGTGAAGATCGTTCACCTCGACCGGATTCTCCACGATGTTGTAGCTGTAGTCGTCGGTCCGGCCGTAGGTGATGCCCGGCTTCACGCCGCCGCCGGCGAGCCAGACCGTGAAGCAGCGCGGATGGTGGTCGCGCCCGTAGTTCGACTCCGACAACGCGCCTTGGCTGTACACCGTGCGACCGAACTCGCCCGCCCAAAGGACGAGCGTCTCGTCGAGGAGACCGCGGCGCTTGAGATCCTTCACCAGCGCCGCCTGGGCCTGGTCCACCGCGTTGCACTGCGCCTTCAGCTCGCCGGGGAGGTTGTTGTGCTGGTCCCAGCCGCGCATATAGAGCTGCACGAACCGCACGCCGCGCTCGGAGAGGCGGCGGGCCAGGAGGCAGTTGGCGGCGAACGAGCCGGGCTTGTTGACGTCCGGGCCGTACATGGCGAGGGTGTCGGGATCCTCGTCGGAGAAGTCGGTGAGCTCCGGCACCGACATCTGCATGCGGTACGCCATCTCGTACTGGGCGATGCGGGCGCGGATCTCCGGATCCAGCGTGGCCTCGAACTCCTCCTCGTTGAGCCGGTTCACGAGGTCCAGCATCCGGCGCCGATCGTCGCGACTCACGCCGTCCGGATCGCGGAGGTGCAGCACCGCGTTGGCGCCCGCCCGCAGCTTGCAGCCCTGGTGCTCGCTGGGCAGGAACCCGCTGCCCCAGAAGCGCGCCGAGAGCGCCTGCATGTTGCCGATGCCCTGGGTGATCATCACCACGAACGCCGGGAGGTTCGCGTTGGCGTTGCCGAGGCCGTAGCTGACCCACGAGCCGAAGCTCGGACGTCCCGGCTGCTGCGTGCCGGTCTGGAAGAACGTGATGCCGGGCTCGTGGTTGATCGCGTCGGTGCGCATCGAGTGCACGAAGCAGAGCTCCTTGGCCACGCTCGCCGTGTGCGGGAGGAGCTCGCTGAGCCACACGCCGTCCTGGTTGTTCTCGTAGCGCGAGAACCGGAAGATCGACGGCGCCACCGGGAAGCGGCTCTGGCCGCTGGTCATGGTGGTGAACCGCTGGCCCTGGCGCACCGAGTCGGGAAGGTCCTCGTTGAAGCGTGCGCGCAGCGCCGGCTTGTAGTCGTAGAGGTCGATCTGGCTCGGGGCACCCTCCATGTGCAGGTAGATCACCCGCTTGGCTCGCGGCGCGAAGTGCGGCGCAATCGGCGCCTCGACGCCGCCGGACGCGGGCACGGCGGCGCCGTCCGGTGTCACCAGGCGCCGCGCCGTCGGATCGTCCGGCCCCGCGCCAAGCAGCGAGCCCAGCGCCACCGAACCGAGCCCGGCACCGATCGTGCTCGCCACGGTGCCAAAGAACCGGCGGCGGGTCAGGTTCAGCAGGTAGTTCTCAAGGGGATCGGTGGATGGCTTCATGGATGGCTCAGTTCTTCACGATGACCGCGTCCGTCGAGAGCAGGGCGTTCGCGAGCATGGTCCATGCCGCCAACTCGGCCGGCGGCACGCCCTCGGGCAGCGGCGCCTCGCCGAGGGCCAGCAGCTTCGCCGCCGCGTCGGGATCGGCGTTGTAGCGGGCGCGGAAGTCGTCCAATGCGGCCAGCATGAGCGCCGCGCGTTCGGCATCGAGCGCCCGGGCGGTGCAGCGACGGTAGAGCGCGGTCAGCCGATCCCCGTCGTCGCCCGCGCGAGCGAGAACCCACCCGGCCGCACCGCGAGCCGCCTCGACGAACTGGACGTCGTTCCAGAGCACCAGCGCCTGGAGCGGCGTGTTCGTGGGGATCCTCCTGATGGTGCAGAACTCGCGGGTGGGCGCGTCGAAGGTGAGCATCGAAGGCGGCGGCGCCGCCCGCTTCCAGTAGGTGTACAGGCTGCGGCGCCACAGGTCCTCGCCCATGCCGCGCACGTATTCCCGGGTGTTCGACTGGATCATGGCGATCTCGCGCCAGAGTCCCTCGGGCTGGTACGGCTTCACACTGGGCCCGCCCAGCCGCTCGACGAGGAGTCCGCCGATGTAGAGCGCCTGGTCGCGGATCTCCTCCGCCGTGAGCCGCTGGCGCGGGAAGTACGCCAACAGACGGTTGTCCGGATCCACGGCGAGCGCCTCGGGGCGTTGGCGCGACGACTGCCGGTAGGTGCTGCTGGTTACGATCGTGCGAATGAGCGCCTGCTGGTCCCAACCGCCGTCGCGGAACTCGATGGCCATCCAATCGAGGAGTTCGGGATGCGTGGGCCACTCGCCCTGGTAGCCGAAGTCCTCGCTGGTGCGCACGATGCCGTGCCCGAAGAACTGCTCCCACAGTCGGTTCACCGTCACCCGGGCGGTGAGGGGGTTCGTGTCGCCCACCAGCCACTCCGCAAGACCCAGGCGGTTGCGCGGCGCATCGTCCGCCAGCGTTCCGAGCGCCGCGGGGATCCCCCGCTCGACTGGCCGCGAGGTGTCGGCATGGTCGTACTGGCCGCGGGCGAGCACGAACGTCGGGCGCGGCTCGGGCAGCTCCTTCATCACCATGGTCTTCGGGATCGAGGCCTCCACCTTCGCCAACTCCGATCGCACGGCCTCCAGCCGCGCGGTGAGCTCGCGGTAGCGCGGCGAGAACTGCGTGCGCCACGCCCGGTCGACACGATCGGCAAACGCCCCGTCCAGCGCCGCGGGCGGAAGCAGCATGCCCACCACGTCGTGATCGAGGACGTTCTCCGCGGGCAGCGTGCGGTGGAAGAACCCCGAGGCGCCGCCGGTGTTGACGATCTTGAAGACGAGGGTCTGTTCCCCCGCCGGAAGCTCGATCGAGGCGCGATCCTGGTCGGGCGCGAGGCCGCGCTCCACCTTGCGGCCGAACACCTCCACGCCGTTGCGGAACACGCGGATCCCGTCGTCGCTTCCGAGTGACACGTCGAGCATGCGCGGCGTCGGCACCAGCAGCCGACGGCCCACGTACTCGACGTTCACGCCGTCCGCGAAGGAGACCGGCACCGCCTCGGCGATGCGCTGGTCGTGCATCCAGCGCTTGCCCTTGAAGTCGGCGGCGAGGTCGATGGCGACGGCGGACTCCGGACCGTTGACGGCGTCGTACACGGCGCTGCGGTCGTCCTCGGGGAACGGTCCCACGTGGAACCAGCTCCCCGCCGCCGCGGGCAGTCGCGCCAGCGCCGCCTCTTGCATCGACCCGGCCGTCACCCGCACCCGGCCGAAGACGTGCTGGCTGTAGACCGATCGGTACTCGAGCCGCACCGAAAGCTCGGTGCCGCCCTCGTAGCCGAAGGGCTCCCGCGCCACGAACAGCGCGTGGCGGTTGCCCGGCTGGTTGTGGGCATCGACGGCCCAGCCGGCGGCCGTGCCAACGGTGCTGTCGGACAGCATCGCGTTCACCACCTTGTAGTCGCCGTTCGTCTGCTCGATGTCGGCCCACCCCCAGGCGAAGTCCACGTGGCGGCGCCGAGTCGGATCGGCGATCGACGCCGCCTCGACCGAGATTCCGGTCAGCACGGCGTTGCCGTTCGGCGCCCGGCCAACGCGTCCTTCGGGAAGGGACGCGTCCCGGATCGCTTCGAGCGAAAGCACGCGCAGCCCGTCCTCCGTCGAACCGGGAATGCGCAGCACGAGGGTGTGGTCGTCCCGTTCGGGATTCGTCCCCGAGACGAGCACCGAGCCGTCGGGCTGGACGGCGAGCGTCGCGCCTTCCGCCGAGTGTGCCTCGACCACTGTGGTTGGTCGCCAGGCCACGCCGGTCTGCTTCGCGAGATCGTCCAGGAACGCCTGCTTGACCACGTCCTCACCGGGCGCCGGGGCCGCCCGTTCCGCCTCGATCGCCGCGGCGCTCGCGAGCAGCGCGTCGAGCTTGGCCGCCTGCTCGGGCGACGGCGCTGTCATGAACGGCTCGAAGGCCCGCTTGGCGTCCTGCGTCTGGGAGTACAGGCCGGGTTCGTCGTTCGAGTTGAAGAACGCGTACAGGCGGTAGAAGTCCTCCGTCGGGATCGGATCGAACTTGTGGTCGTGGCAGCGGGCGCACCCGACGGTGAGGCCGAGAAACACCGCACCGGTCGTGTTGACGCGGTCCACCGCGTACTCCACGAGATACTCCTCGGCGATCACGCCGCCCTCGTCCGTCGTCACGTGGTTGCGGTTGAAGCCGCTCGCGACGCGCTGCGATTGGGTCGCATCGGGCAGGAGGTCGCCGGCGATCTGCTCGACGACGAACTGGTCGAAGGGCATGTTGCGGCGGTAGGCGTCGAGTACCCAGTCGCGCCACGGCCAGATCGACCGACCCGCGTCCATGTGGATGCCGCAGGTGTCGGCGTATCGCGCGTGATCGAGCCACGGCACCGCCATGTTCTCGGCATACCGCGTGCGGTACGGTTCCTCCGTCAGCAGCCGGTCGACCCACCGTTCGTACGCAGCGGGATCGTCGCGCTCGTCCGCGAGGTATGCGGCGATCTCCTCCTCGGTCGGTGGCAATCCCGTCAGGTCGAGGAACACGCGGCGCAGGAGCGTTTCGGGCGGCGCCTCGGGACCTGGTCGAAGACCGGCCTCGTCGAGTCGGGCCAGCACGAACCGGTCGATGGGATTGCGGCACCACGCCGGATCGCTGACCACTGGCGGTTCCGGGCGGACGGGCGGCACGAACGACCAGTGCGGCTCGTACTCCGCCCCCTGCTCGATCCACTTCCGGAGCAGCGCCTGCTCCTCCGCCGAGAGCGACCGCTTTCCGCTCGCGGCGGGGGGCATTGCGTCCTCCGCGACGTGCGTCGTGATGCGTCGCCAAAGCTCGCTTGCCTGCGGATCGCCAGGCACGATCGCGTGGCGCCCCTCGCGCTCCGCGGTGGCCGAGGCGGGATCGTCGAGGCGCAAGCCAGCCATCCGCTTGGCTTCGTCCGGTCCATGGCAGAGAAAGCACCGGTCGGACAGGATCGGGCGGACATCACGGTCGTAGCGCACGCGACCGGACGCCTTCGCTGTCCCTGCTCCACGATCCGCCACGATCGGCGTTCCCGCGTGAGCGACACCGTTCCCTCCTCCGCCGCCCCGCCAACCGAGAGAGAGCGACAGCGGCCACGCCACGGAAACGGCCATGGCCAAGGCGCCGAGACTGAGGATTCGGCTCCGGCTGCGCATCACCGCAGTGTATCGGCCCCCGGCCGCGGACCGAACGGCCGATTCTCACGGTCCCACGAATCGAAGCGGGGTCCGGGAAGCGCCGTCATGGAGGATACCGGGGCCGTGCTCGCCGCCCCCACGCTCCGCCGCGCGACCGGCGTGCGGCTCGCGTGGGTTCGGCCGCATGCCAACGAATCGTCGACGGACGCCGCGGCTCCACGATCGCGGTACATTCTCGTGGGGACGACCGGTCGCGCCATCGATCGGGGCCGCTCCCGCCGCCTCCCGAGGAGCCCGCCATGCGCCGATGCCGCCCTGGTCGCCCGTTGCCGGCCTTCCTTCGCGCGACGGTGATCGCCGGGGCGTTGTCGGCACTGGCCTTGGCCGTCGCCTGCTCGAAGCAGCCCGGCGGCGACGCTCCGCCCGCCAACAAGCGACTCGTGGTCGGCTTCAGCCAGATCGGCGCCGAAAGCGGGTGGCGCACCGCGAACACCAAGTCCATCAAGGACGAGGCGGAGAAGCGCGGTGTGGACCTGCGCTTTTCCGACGCCCAGGGCGACCAGGAGAACCAGGTGCGGGCGCTTCGCTCGTTCATTCAGCAGCAGGTCGATGTCATCGCCGTCGCCCCGAAGACCGAGGAGGGCTGGCAGGAGGTCCTGGAGGAGGCGCAGCGGGCAGGCATCCCCGTGATTCTCACCGACCGCCTGGTGCGCGTGGACGACGACAGCCTCTACGTGACCTTCATCGGTTCCGACTTCGTGGAGGAAGGGCGCCGCGCCGGACAATGGCTCGCCGACCAGACCGGCGGCACGGCGGTGATCGCGGAGCTCCAGGGCACGCCCGGCGCCGCGCCCACGATCGACCGCAAGAAGGGCTTCGAGGAGATCGTGGCTCGGCACCCCGGGATGACCATCGTCAAGAGCCAATCGGGCAACTTCGAGCGCAGCAAGGGCAAGGAGGTGTGCGAGGCCTTCATGCGCTCTCCGGAGGGACCGCAAATCACCGCGCTGTACGCCCACAACGACGACATGGCCCTGGGCGCGATCCAGGCCATCGCCGCCGCCGGGCGCCGGCCGGGCGAGGACGTGCTCGTGGTCTCGATCGACGGCGTGCGCGACGCGTTCCAGGCGATGCTCGACGGAACGCTCAACTGCACGGTGGAATGCAATCCGCTGCTCGGCCCGCAGCTCTTCGACACGATCGAGGCCGTCCGCCGCGGCGAGCGCGTGCCCAAGCGCATCCTGACGACGGAGGGCGTGTACGACCGCTCGCAGGTGACGGCGGAGACGCTGGCGTCGCGGCAGTACTGATCCCGCGATGACTCCCGCCGAACGCCTGAACCACCCCGCCGCGTCGCCGCCGCTGGTCGATGTCCGCGGCGTCGTGATGGACTATCCCGGTGTTCGGGCCCTCGATCGCGTCAGCTTCGATCTCGCCCGCGGCGAGATCCACGCGCTCATGGGCGAGAACGGGGCCGGCAAGAGCACCTTGGTCAAGATCCTGGCCGGACGGCAGCGCCCGACGGCGGGAACGATCCGGCTCGGCGGAACGGAGATCCGTCCCGCATCGACCCGCCACGCGGAAGCGCATGGCGTGAGCACGGTCTTCCAGGAGATCGACCTGGTGCCCACGCTCTCGGTCGCGGACAACATCTGCCTCGGCCGCGAGCCCACTCGCCTTGGCCTGGTGCGACGCCCGCGCCTCCGTGCACGAGCGGCGGCGGCGTTGCGGCGCCTCGGCATCGCGATCGACCTCGACCGCACGGTGGAGGAGCTTCCGACCGCCATTCAGCAGCTCGTGGCGATCTCCCGCGCCCTCGACTGCGACGCCCGTGTCCTCGTGCTGGACGAACCGACCTCCTCGCTCGACGCGTCCGAGACGGGCACGCTGTTCGAGGCGTTGCGCCGCTTGCGCGAGCAAGGCCTGGGGATCGTCTTCGTCACCCACTTCATCGAACAGGTCTACGCGATCGCCGACCGCATCACCGTCCTGCGCAACGGCGCCCGCGTGGGATGCTGGACCACGGCGGCACTGTCGCGGGAAGCGCTGGTCTCGGCCATGACCGGTCGGCGCCTCGAAGCCGTGCACCGCGGGCCGGCGGCAGCGCCGGAGCGCGAGCCGATAGGCGCTCCGGCGGCGCATGCTCCACCCGCGCTCGCCGCCCGCGATCTTGGCCGTCGGCGCTCGATCCACCCGGTGTCCCTGCACGTGTCGTGCGGTGAAGCGCTCGGCCTCGCCGGCCTCCTCGGGTCGGGTCGAACGGAACTCGCCCGTCTCCTGTTCGGTGCCGACGCCCCCGACACCGGACGGGTCGAGGTCGAGGGTCGCCCCCTGCCTGTCGGCAGCGTGCGGGCGGCGATCGCGGCCGGCGTGGCGATGACGCCGGAAGACCGCAAGTCGCAGGGTCTGCTGCTCGACTTCTCGGTGCGGGAGAACATCGTGCTTGCCCTCCAGTCGAGACGGGGCCCGCTGCATCCCCTGCCGCGCGCCGAGCAGGATCGCCTCGCGGCGCACTACATCGAGGCCCTGGCCATCGCTGCCCCCGGACCGGACACCCCGGTCGGCCAGCTCTCGGGCGGAAATCAGCAGAAGGTGCTGCTGGCGCGATGGCTGGCGGTGCAACCGGTCGTCCTCATCCTCGACGAGCCCACGCGCGGCATCGACGTCGGCGCACGGGCGGAGATCGAACGCCTGATCCTCGACCTTCGGGCGCGGGGGATGGCCATCGTGCTGATCAGTTCCGAGCTCGACGAGATCGTCCGACTGTGCGATCGCGCCCTGGTCCTGCGCGACCGGACGGCCGCCGGCGCGTTGGCGGGCGAGGCGCTCGACGAGTCCGCCGTGCTGGCGATGGTCGCGGCGGCGCCGGCGTCGGCTTCGATCGCGAACCGAACCGTGGACGAGGACGCCGGCTGAATGGCCACGCCCGCCGGTCAACGGTCCTGGCATGCAAGCCCAGCGGTCTGGCCGGTGCTCGGCATCGTGTCCCTTGTGCTCCTCAACGCGTTGTTCGACAAGCTCCTTCCCGGCGGACCCGGCCTGTTTGGTCCCGGGGCATTCCTGCGCCTCTCCATGCGGGACGGCGTACCGGCCGGCGCATTGGTCGACATCCTCAACTACGGCGGTGCGATCGCGATCCTGGCCCTCGGCATGACCCCGGTGATCGCGACCCGCGGTGTCGATCTCTCCGTCGGATCGGTGATGGCGCTGGCCGGGGCGGTTGCCGCCTCATTGGTCGTCGCCGACGTCCCGTCGATCGCCGCCCTGGCGACCGCGCTCGCGGTCGGCGCCGCGTGCGGGCTGTGCAACGGCGTGCTCGTGAGCTTCGGTGGCGTGCAGCCCTTCGTGGTCACCCTGGTGCTGATGGTCGCGGGACGCGGCGTGGCGCAGCTCGTCACCGGGAGCCAGATCACGACCTTCCACGATCCGCTTCTCGAGTTCGTCGGCCTCGGCCGCCCCGCGTGGCTCCCGCTGCCGATGCCCTTCATCCTCGCCACCGCGATGCTGGGGGCGACGGTGCTCGCCTTGCGCCGGACGGCCTTGGGTCTCTTCACGGAGGCCGTGGGCAGCAATCCGGAGGCGGCGGCGCTGGTCGGCGTCCGAAGTCGGTTGCTCGTCGCCGCCGCGTACGTCTTCTGCGGACTGTGCGCCGCCCTCGCGGGCCTGATCGCGATGGCGAACATCAAGGGTGCGGATCCGTTCAACGCGGGCCGGAATGCGGAGCTGGCGGCGATCTTCGCGGTGGTGGTCGGCGGAACCTCGCTCGCCGGTGGACGCATGTGCCTCCTCGGCGCCTTCGCGGGCGCATTCCTCCTCCAGGCGCTCACCACGACCATGTACGCCCGCAACATCGGCGCCGACGTGGCGCCGCTTCCCCAGGCCCTGGCGATCCTCGCCGTCTGCATCGTGGGGAGTCCCCCCGTGGCGGCGATGCTTGGTCGCCGCCGGAAGAGGACACCATGAGGGCGCTTCTCGCCTCCCGCAACCTTCCCTCGCTCGCCGCAGCTGCGATACTCGCCGTCCTGGTGGTGGCCGGCAGCGTGCGCTTCGAGCACTTCGCGTCGGTGGGAAACCTCTCCAACCTCCTCGGCGACTACGCGTTCGTCGCCATCGCCGCCGTTGGCGCCACGTTCGTGATCCTGGCCGGCGGCATCGATCTCTCTGTTGGCTCGATGGTGGCGTTCACCGCCATGCTCGCCGCCTGGCTTGTCGACCGGGGCTGGCATCCGCTCGCCACGGTTCCCGTGTGCCTGGCCATCGGCGCCGCGCTGGGAGCCGCGATGGGCGGGCTCATCCATGCCTTCGCGCTGCCGGCGTTCATTGTCACCCTCGCGGGCATGTTCGCCCTGCGGGCGGCGACCTTCCTGCTGCACGACCAGCCGTTGGGGATCGTTCATCCGTTCCTGTCGTGGATGTCGCGGGACGCGGCCGTCCCGCTCGGCGGCGCCGCGCTGCCCGCTCGCGCGGTACTCATGCTTGCGGTTGTGGCGCTCGGCGCCATCGTCGCGGGCCGGACGCGCTTCGGGCGTCGTGTCTACGCGCTGGGGGGCAGTCCCCGATCGGCCGAGGCGATGGGCGTGTCGGTGGGCACGACGACCGTCGCGGTCTACGCGCTGGCCGGAGCCTGCGCGGCGCTCGCGGGCGTCGTGTTCGCGTCGGCCAAACGGGCAGGTGATCCGACCGCGCTCGTCGGACTCGAGTTGACGGTGATCGCGGCGGTCGTGATCGGCGGAACGCTGCTCTCGGGAGGCGTCGGTTCGGTGGGAGGCACGCTGCTGGGCGTCCTGATCCTGGGCGTGATCCGCCTCCTGATCGACTTCCAGGGCAATCTCAACGCGGCCTGGACCAGCGTGGCCACCGGCGTCCTGCTCCTCGCGTTCGCCGGCCTGCAGCGGGCACTGGCGGGGCTGGGCGGTTGGGCCGATCGCGGGACGGGCGGCGCCGCGCGCATCGAACCGCGATTGCCGCGCTGAAGGAGGCGCTACCGCTTCGTCTCGGCGAGCGCCCAGGCGTACTCCTCGGCGATCGGCGCCGACCCCGAGCCGCGCAGCTCCGCCCACGCCCGCAACGGCCAGTACGGTTCTCGCAGAAGCTGTCGCCCGAGGAGGACCAGGTCCGCCTTGCCGCTGCGGACGATCTCGTCGGCCTGCGCCGGCTCCGTGATCAGGCCGACGGTTCCGGTGGCGATCCCCGCCTCGCGACGGATGCGTTCGGCCAGCGGCACCTGGTAGCCGGGACCAACCGGAATGTCGGCTCGGCGCGCGGCGCCACCGCTCGAACAGTCGATGAGGTCCACCCCGTCGCGCTTGAGGAGCCGCGCGAGCTCCACCGAGTCGTCGAGCGTCCACCCGCCCTCGACCCAGTCGGTGCACGAGAGGCGCACAAAGAGCGGCATCGAATCGGGAATCGTGGCGCGAACCGCCCGCACCGACTCGAGCGGGAACGAGACGCGGTGATCGAACGGGCCGCCGTACGCGTCGCCACGGCGGTTCATCAGGGGCGAGAGAAAGCTGTGGCCAAGGTATCCGTGAGCGAAGTGGAGTTCGACCACCCGGAACCCCGCCGCGACCGCGCGACCTGCGGCGGCTGCGAACGCATCCCGTGCCGCGGCGATCTCCGCAATCGACATCGCCTCCGGCACCGGGCCATCGCCGCCGAAACGTTCGGCGCTGGGCCCGACCGGCACCCACCCGCCCTCCTCGAGCGGGACGAACGCGTTCGGGGTGGGATGCCATGGGCGGTGGCGCGACGCCTTCACGCCGGCGTGGGCGAGTTGGATCCCGGGCACGGCGCCGCGGGCGGAGACGAAGTCGGTCACCTGCCGGAGCGGCTCGATGTGCTCGTCCTTCCAGATCCCAAGGCAGTTCGGCGTGATCCGCCCGCGTGCATCGATCCCGGTGGCCTCGGTGAGCACAAGCCCCGCTCCGCCGATGGCCCGTGCCCCGAGATGGGCGAGATGCCAGTCGTTGGCGAAGCCGTCCACGGCGCTGTACTGGCACATGGGCGAAAGGGCGATCCGGTTGCGCAGGGTGGCGCCGCGGATGGTCAGGGGCGTGAAGAGGTCGGTCATGGCCGTGATTGATAGGCCGCTTGCACCTCCGCGGCGCAGGCGGGAACGCAACGGCGAGGTT
>JAGQOG010000163.1 GCA_020427695.1 Phycisphaerales bacterium | reverse complement strand
CAGACGCCGGAATACGTGACATCGCAGGATGGCTGGAGTTGAGGCGGTGGGTCTTCCGATCTGCCCGGTGTGGGGCAACCAGTGCGCAGCGCGACCGCCGACTCACCGGCGTCGGACCGTTGGACCCCGCACTGGTTGGCTGCGCGGCGCTGCGCTCTGCTCCGCCAACCAGTGGCACACAGGCAGGATCGGGAGGTAGGCCGTGGTGTGTGCCACTGGTTGCCCGGTGTGGGGCAACCAGTGCGCAGCGGGAACACCGACGCACCGGCGTCGGACCGTTCGACCCCCCACTCGTTGCCTCGTTCGGCGTAACCTCGCGCCATCAGATGATCTCCTGGAGCTTGACGAGCGGAAGAATCGCGGACATCACGACCACGCCAACGAGCACCGCGAGCACGAGAATGACGGCGGGCTCGAGCAGCGCCGCCAGGCGATCGATGAGTCGGCGCCCCTGCCGCTCGTACCGATGACCGATGCGCTCGAGGAGCGGGGCCAGGTCGCCGCCCGCCTCCCCGACCTCGACCAGGCGCTGGAACTCCGCGTCGAACCAGAACGGGTCGTCGAGCGCCGCGGAGAGTTCCGCACCCTGCTCGACGCGATCCGCCGCGGTAACGAGCATGCGGCGCAAGCCGCCGGCCAGCCCGCCGACCGATGGTGCCACGACGCGGAGGCCTTCGACCACCGGGATGCCGGAGCGAAGCAGATCGGACAGGCGAAGGCACACCGATGCCAGGGCCAGGCGGCGCACCACGGCGGGCAGCAGCCGCCGCGTCCACCGGGTGCGGGTCGTCCATCCGAAGCGTGCGATCGCCCAGCGTGCGAGAACGGCCGCCGCCGGCGCCGCGACAAGGGCCACGACGAGCGCCGGCCACCAGCGCACCATGGCGCGGCCGACACCCATCACCGCAGTCGTGAGCCGCGGCACGGGCAGGTCGGCGTCCACGAGGATGCGCGTGAGATCCGGGAGCGTCTTCACACTCAGGAACACCACCACCCCCAGCCCGACCATGGCCACGACCATCGGGTACGCCAGCGCCGAGGCGAGCCGTTGTCCGAGTTGCACCCCGTGCTCGTGGCGCTCCGCGAGGTCGTTGAGCACCTGCGGCAGCGTGCCGCCGTGCTGCCCGGCCTCGATCATGGCCATCTCGGCGTGATCGAACCAGGCGGGGTGGGCGCGGACGGCTTGTCCGATCGATTCGCCGGCGCGGAGCTGCTCGCGCAGCTCGACGAGCATGCGGCGCTGCGGCGAGCGCAGCGTGCGGTCGCCGGCGGCCAGGGCATCGACCGCCTCCAAGAGCGGGATTCCCGAACCCATCAAGGTCGCCAGGCCGTCGCAGATCTCCGCCCGTTCGTGGCGGCGACGTCCGCGCTGCCAGCGGGCGTACGCCGACCGAAACATCGCACCCGGTCCTTCCGGTGCCTCGCTGCCGCTTGGATTACGGTCCGCGGCGGGTGCCGGCCGCCGGCGTTCCTCGCGGAGGTCGATCACCTGGAGTCCGACCCGGCGCAGCGCTGCCCGCGCCTGCGCCGCGTCGTCGCCGGCAATCTCGCCGTTCCGCACGCCGGAGCGCGGTGCCGAGCGGTCGATCGCGGTGTAGCGCCACACGGTCATTGGGCTCCCAGCAGCACCCGCTGGACCTCTTCGTCGGTGGTGATGCCGCCCTCGGCCAGTCGTCGTCCTTCGGCGAGCAGGGTGGTCATGCCGGCGCGAATCGCGGCCTCGCGCAGCTCCGAGAGCGGTCGGCCGTCGCTGACGAGGTTGCGCAGGGCGTCGTCCATCGGCAGCAGTTCGAAGACCCCGACGCGGCCGCGCAGGCCCGTGCCGAAGCACACGTCGCACCCCTGGCCGCCGCATGCCTGATGCACCGTGCGAACGAGGCGCTGCGCAAGGACCGCCGACAGCGACGCGCTCACGAGGTACGGCTCGATGCCAAGGTCGATGAGCCGCGTCACGGCGCTGGGCGCATCGTTCGTGTGCAAGGTCGAGAGGACGAGATGCCCGGTTAGACTGCTCTGGATCGCGATGCGGGCGGTCTCGAGGTCGCGGATCTCGCCCACCATCACCACGTCGGGGTCCTGGCGGAGGATGTGGCGCAGACCGGTGGCGAAGGTGATCCCCTTCCGGGTGTTCACCTGCGCCTGGCTGACGGCGAGGCCCGTGGTCGAGAGCTCGTACTCGATCGGATCCTCGATGGTCATGATGTTGACGCGGCTGGTCCCGATCCGGCGCAGGGTGGAATAGAGCGTCGTCGTCTTGCCCGACCCCGTGGGGCCGGTGACGAGGATGATGCCGTTGGTGCGCAAGGCGCGCTCGAGGAACGCGGCCGCGACTGGCGCCGGCATGCCGAGCTGGTCGAAGTCGCAGAGCTGCTGGGCGTTGTCGAGCAGCCGGATCACGGCCCGCTCGCCGTAGCTGGTGGGCACGGTCGAGATGCGCAGGTCGATCGGGCGCTGGCCGATCGACACCGTGGCGCGACCGTCCTGCGGGATCCGCCGCTCGGCGATGTCCATCCGACCCATCACCTTCACGCGACTCACTACCGCGACCGCCACCTCGTGGGACAGTTGCCGCACGTCGTGCAGGACGCCGTCGATGCGGTAGCGCACCAGGGTGTGCTCGGCCAGCGGCTGGATGTGGACATCGCTCGCCGAACGACCGAGCGCTTCGAAGAGGAGCGCATCGACGAGGCGGACCACCCGCCCCTTGCCCTGCGTGTTCAGCAGGTCGCGGTCGGCGGCGGCCAGCAGCCGATCGAGATCCTCCCGCGCCGGCAGACCGTCGGTGCCGCCGTCCGGTTCGGCCTCCGTTGTCGCCGCCGAGCGATGCGCGCCGTAGAGCGCATCGACGCCCCGGGCAATCGCCTCCGGATCGCCAATCTGCGCCGCGACCTGGATGCCGAGGCGCACGCCGGCGTTGAACAGCGCCGCGGGATCGGTCGAGGGCGCCACGAGGAGCCGTTCGCACGCATCGCCGCGACCGTCCGGCAGAATGAGATGGCGGCGGGCGAACTCTCTGGGGATGGCGTCCACAAAGACCGGCGCCTTGGTCGAGGCACCCTCCGCACCGTTCCCCCGGGAGGGTTGGTCGGCGAGACTGTTCGGGGAGTCGGACGCGGTCATCGGATCACGCGCGGTTCGTTGCGCGGCCAGTCCTCGATGCCCGCGTTGAGGCTGTCCACGTCGCTGAGGTACTTCAGGTCCTCGAAGCCGTCGTGGCGGAGAATGTTGGCTCGCAGGAAGACGAAGAAGCGGCTCTTGTCGCTGGCATTCGACCTCGACTTGAAGAGCTCGCCAAGCACCGGCACGTCGCCGACCAACGGGATCTGCGACGTGCCCTTCGCCTCGGTGTCGACGCGCAGTCCACCGACCACCACCGTGTACCCGTCGGGGATGGTGACGACGCTCTCGATCGCGTTCTGCTGCCGCGGCGGCGGCAGCGAGGGATCGGTCGACTTGCCGACGAAGGCACTGATCGCCACGGAATACTGGAGGATGAGATGGTCGCCCTCGGCGATCTGCGGGCGCACGGTCACGGTCGTGCCGGCGTCCTGGGTGCCGCCGAATGAGGTGGTGGCGACGGTGGTCGAGGCGTTGGTGCTCAGGACCGGCTGCTGCAGGACGGAGTTGATGGTGGCTTCCTCGTTGTTGTTGACGAGGAGCTTGGGCATGTTGAGGCTGCGTCCCTTGTTGAGCTCCTCCAACGCCCGCACCACCGCGGAGAAGCTGCCGGGATCGATCGCGGTGCCGACGAAGCCGCGCGGTGAGACGGTTGGCGTGTCGCCGCCGTCGGGAGGAACGAGGCCGCCCAGGCCGCCGATCGGCGGCGCCAGCCCGAAGAGCGACGCCAGGTTGATGACGGTGTTGCCATCCACCACGATCTTCTGGAGCTGGATGCCGAAGTCGACGGCCTCCGTGTCGCTCAGCCCGACGACCAGCACCTCCAGCATGACCTGCGACTGTCGCACGTCGATCGTCTTGAGGAGCTGCTCGACCTGCGCGAGCAGGCGCGGCTCCCCCACCGCCAGGAGCGAGTTCGTGCCCGCGTCGGCGGTGAGGGTGATCAGGGGTTCGCCGTCGGGACCGATGCGGGACGAGGCGCGGACGCCGCCGCCACGGCGCTGACCGGCGGCGTTGGCCGCGGCCACGGCGCCGGTGGACTGCTGGCTGGCGGCGTTGGTGGGTGGCGGCACGACGCTCTCGGCGCCGGGCGGCAGCACCGTGCGATCCGTCCGTTGTTCGCCGCCGGCGGCCACGGCGGCCGACCCGGTCGTGCCCGTCGCCGCCGCGGTTCCGGTGGTCGATTCCAGCACGCCCGCGTCGATCAGGCTGGTGAGCACATCGAGGACGTCACCGACGGGACGGTTCCGGATCACGTAGGTGCGCACCTGCCGTCGGACGCCGGCGGACATGTCCTCGATGCGGGCGAGGAGCGACGCGATCTGCTCGTGTTCGGCCGGGGTCGCCGTGACGATCAGGGTCGAGGTGAGGTCGTCCACCACGAGCTTCCACTGCGTGCCCGAGCCGCGCGGGCCGTTGTCCCGCCCCGCCTGCTCGATGAGTCGGGCGACGTCGTTCGCCGGGAAGTGCTTGGGCACGTAGTTCCTGGTCTGCACGCCCTGCCGCTGATCGAATCGCTCGACGAACTCCTTCCAAAGCGCCATCTCCTCCTCGGGCGCCGTGATGACGACCGCGGTGCCGTCGGGCATGGGCACGATCTTGCCCCGCATCTTCTTGCCCACGACCTCGTCCCGGGCGGTCATGGCCGCCGTGACGAGCCCGCTCAACTCGGTGGCCTTGATGTTCGTCGCGGGCACGACCTCGACCACCGCGACCGCGGCCGGGACATCGAGCAGGTCGAGGATGTACGTCGCCTGGTCGATGCGCGGCTTGAGGTCCGAGACCAGGACCAGCCCGGTGTCGCCCAGGGCCGTGGCCGTGCCGCCCGGCTTCGACAGCACGAGCTTGAGCGCCTCGAGGATGTCCTTGACGTCGCGGTTGTGGACGCGGGTGACGAGGGTCACGAAGCCCGACGCGGTGTCCGGCGCCTCGGGACGCTCGACCCGCGACTGCCCGGGAGCGTCGGCGATCTTCACGATGCTGACCATCGTGCTTCCCGGGCGCGTGACGCTCGTGAAGCCGCGGGTGGCGAGGAGCTGGTTCGTGAGCGCCCACAGCTCGTCGTCGGTGAGGCCCTCCTGCAGGCGCAGGGTGACCATCCCCTTCAAGGCCGCCGCGTCGTACTCGACATCGAACTTGAGCCGCTGGGCTGCGAGGTCCACGAGACGTGCGAGATCGATCTCGCCGTTGAGGGTGGTTCGGGCGGTGGTGTCTTGTGCGACTTGTGTGACCGGAGGTGCGACTGGACCGGCATCGGCGCCGGCACCCGCTCCAGCACCCGCTCTGTCCCCGGCCCCGGGGCCGTCTTGGCGCGGTTCCATCCCGGTCGCCACGCTGGCCAACATCAGGGCGAGCAGGAACACCCCCGCCGGTCGCATCCGTCGGACCATCATGCGCCAGTTGAAGTTACGGCCAGTCGCATCCCCGTCATGGATTGGCATCAAGCGCCTCCCAGCGTTCCAGCATTCCAGGCGGAGAGCGCCCGGTCTCGGGCCATTCTAAAGGTGGAACGCGCGAACGCGAGCCGCGAATCCGCGAGTCGGGCCGGGCCGCGCGAGCGTGTGCCACGGATTGTCCACGCAGCGGGCAGATCCTTGAGACCGAAGGTGACCGTACCGGGTT
>JAGQOG010000162.1 GCA_020427695.1 Phycisphaerales bacterium | reverse complement strand
TGGCGTTCGTGGCGTTCGGGCGCATGCACCTCGACGTTTCCGGCCAGGTGTTCGTGATCTTCATCCTCACCGTTGCCGCGGCGGAGGCGGCGCTCGCGCTGGGCCTCGTGGTGCTGCTCTTCCGTCGTCGGGAGACGCTGAGCGCCGAGGCGTGGTCCGAGCTACGGGAGCAGCCGTCAGCCTGATCGTCGTTCACCGCGAACCGCGCTCCATCCGATCCTCTCTCCTCGCCGAAGTCCACGGCCTCCCATGACCAGCCTTTCCCTTCACGCCGCCTCGCTCGCCGCCATGGCTTCCGACCAGGCGTCGGCCGCGGTGCCGGCCGCGGTGGCTGCGCCGCAGCTCGCCTGGGCCGGGTGGATCCTCTGGCTGCCGCTCCTCTCCACGATCGCGTGCTGCCTGTGCGCGGCGTTCCGCGTGCGCGGCAAGGCGCCCGCCGTGATCACGGTGGCGGCCTTGGCCGGCTCGTTTGCCTTGACCCTCGCGCTGTACGGGAAGGTGCAGCACGGTCCGGTTCGCATCCATCTCTTCGACTGGATCGACCTGAGTTGGGGCAGCGGCGCGGGCATCAACTCGCTCACGGCCAACTTCGCCCTGTACATCGATTCGCTCACGCTGATCTGGATGCTGTTCGTCACCCCGCTCGGCACGCTCATCGCCCTGTATGCGAGCGAGTACATGGAGGGCGACCTGCCGGCCCGCGGCGGTCGCGGCTACGCCCGCTTCTTCGCGGGCGTGAGCATCTTCCTCTTCGCGATGGGCAGCCTGGTGATGGCCGACAACCTGGTCATGCTCTACCTGGGCTGGGAGGGCGTCGGCTTCGCGTCGTACCTGCTCATCGGCTACTACTACACCAGGCCGTCCGCGGTGTACGCGGCCAAGAAGGCCTTCATCATGAACCGGATCGGCGATCTCGGCCTGGCGGCGGGGATCTGGCTCATCTGGCTCAACTTCGGCACCGTCGAGTACGAGGGTCTGTTCCAGGCCTTGGCGCAGGCGGGGAGCGACGAGTCCGTCGGCGGCTGGTCGGTGAAGGCGATCCCGTTCCTGCTGATGCTCGGCGCGTTCGGCAAGAGCGCCCAGCTTCCGCTGTACGTCTGGCTTCCCGACGCCATGGAGGGACCGACGCCGGTCTCGGCCTTGATCCACGCGGCCACCATGGTCACCGCCGGCGTCTACCTCGTGGCCCGGATGTACCCGGCCTTCCTGCTGCACGAGCTGGCGCTGCCGACGGTGGCGTGGGTGGGCGGGCTGACGGCGCTCCTCGCGGCCACGATCGGCATGGCGCAGTACGACATCAAGCGCATCATGGCGTACTCGACCGTCTCGCAGCTCGGCTACATGTTCATGGGCCTGGGCGTGATGACGAGCTTCGGGGCCGTCTACCACGTGTTCACGCACGCGTTCTTCAAGGCGGTGCTCTTCCTCACCTGCGGCGCCATCATGCACGGCTTCGCGGGCCAGCTCGACCTCCGCAAGCTTTCGGGGCTGCGCCGCCTTCCGGGCTGGAAGATCACCGCGTGGACCATGTTCGTCGGGTGTCTCTGCCTGGCGGGCGTGCCCGGCTCGAGCGGCTACTTCTCGAAGGACGCGATCCTGGCGCAGGCGTTCGTCACGCCGACGCCCGACGGTGCGTGGAGCTTCCGGCTGCTCGGATGGCTGGCGCTCTTCACGGCGGGCCTGACCGCGTACTACACGTTCCGCGTGTGGTTCCGCGTGTGCGCCGGCCCGGTGCACTTCGAGGCGGGCGACGAGCACCACGGCGCCGACCATGAGCCGGCGCACCAGGCGGGGCATGCGGGTCACGACGCTCACGGCGGACATGATCACGGCGGCGACTTCCACCCCCACGCCCCGCGACTGGCCATCAACTTCGTTCTGGTGGCGTTGGCGGTCGGCGCAGTGCTCGCGGCAATCCCGTACTTCTGGCCGGCCTACGGAGACGGCTGGATCCAGCAGATGGTGTCCCACAGTAGCGCCGCGGCCGGCGTGCCCAGCCACGGGGCCGAGGGCGCGGCCAGCGCGGCGGGGGAGCACGGCGGGTCTCATGCCACGTTGTTGGGCTTCGATCCGCACACCGCGATGTACGTGGTGTCGAGCGTGTTCGGTCTCGTCGGCATCGGCTTCGCCGCGTGGCTGCACCTGCTGAATCGCAAGGCCGCCGACGCCTTGCGGGCGCGGCTGCTGGCCAACCCGCTCACCCGCTGGCTGCCGACGGCGATGGAGAACAAGTGGTACGTGGACGAGCTGTACATCGCCGCCATCCGCAAGCCGCTCTGGTTCTGCGGACACCTCTTCGCCCTGTTTGACCGCTACATCATCGACGGCGTGCTGGTGGATGGCACCGCCCGCCTTCCCAAGGCGCTGGGTCGACTGTTCCAGCCGCTCCAGAGCGGAGCGCTTCAGGGCTACGCCGTCACCATGGCGGGCGGCATCGGGCTGATCCTGGCGTGGGTCGTGTGGGTGTGGATGAGGGGGATGGCCCTGTGAGCGCCGCACTGCTGATCCTCCTCCCGCTCGTTACGGCGATCGCGATCGCCTTCGCGCCCGTGCGCCTGGCCCGGTGGATCGGGCTGGCCGGCAGCATCGCTCTGCTGGCGGTCGCGGCGGTGGTCGCCATCGCATTCGGACACTGGACCGACGGCCAGTTCGGCCTCGTGGCGTCGGTTTCGGCGATCCCCGAGATCGGCATGTCGCTGAGCGTCGGCGCCGATTCGGTGTCGCTGCTGCTCGTACTTCTGAACGCCCTGCTGATGCCGCTCTGCGTCGCGGGATCGTTCACCGCGATCTCCGAGCGCGAACGGGAGTACTACGGCTGGCTGCTCGCGTTGGCGGGCGCGGTCAACGGCGTGTTCCTGGCCCGCGACCTGGTCCTCTTCTACGTCTGCTTCGAGTTCACGCTCGTCCCGATGTACTTCCTGATCGCGATCTACGGCGGGGCGAACCGCGACTGGGCCGCGGTCAAGTTCTTCCTGTACACCTTCACCGGCTCGCTCATCACGCTGGTGGGCCTGGTGTTCGTGGCGTACCAGTACAGCCTGGTGAACCAGGGCTGGACCTTCGACATCCCCGCGCTCACCGACTTCGCCGCCAACAGCTTGACCTTGAAGCAGCAGGCGCTGGTGCTGTTGGCGCTGATGGCCGGATTCGCGGTCAAGGTGCCGCTGTTCCCGGTGCACACGTGGCTGCCCTTGGCGCACACCGAAGCGCCGACCGCGGGCTCGGTGCTCCTGGCCGGCGTGCTGCTCAAGCTCGGCACGTACGGCCTCTATCGCTTCGCGATTCCGATGGTCCCCGATGCGGTGGTGGAGTACGCCCCGTTCATTGCGGTGCTCGCCATCGTCGGCGTGGTCTACGCGGCGCTGGTCTGCTGGGTGCAGGAGGACGTCAAGAAGCTGATCGCGTACTCGTCGGTCAGCCACCTCGGGTTCTGCGTGCTCGGGCTCTTCGCCCTGAACCCGCTCGGCGCCCAGGGATCCGTGCTCTACATGATCAACCACGGTCTCTCGACCGGAGCGCTGTTCCTCTGCGTGGGGATGATCTACGAGCGGTACCACACGCGGGACATGAACGAACTGGGCGGCCTGGCGCGGCGGATGCCGGTGTGGGCCTTCTTCATGGGGTTCTTCACGATGTCGTCCGTCGGGCTCCCGGGACTCAACGGCTTCGTCAGCGAGTTCCTGTGCCTGATCGGGGCGTTCACGGCCACACCCGATGCCGCCACCGGCTATCCCGGCGTGCTCGGCCCCTGGTACGGCCTGATCGCCGGCACGGGCATGATCGCCGCCGCGATGTACCTGCTCATGATGGTCGGACGCGTCGTCTTCGGACCGCTGCGCGAGCCGCGCGGTCACGACAGCCACGGCCACCAGGCGGGTGCGCTGCCGCCGGACCTCAGCGTTCGAGAGATCGCCATCCTGGTTCCGCTCGCCGTCTTCTGCATCGTGCTGGGCGTGTTGCCCAGGCCGTTCCTGACCGCGATCGAACCGGCGGTCGAGAAGACGCTCGCCGCGTATCCGATGATCGTCGAGGAGCAGGTGGCGATCCATGACCAGGCGGGGCAGCCGGGACAGCCGGAACAGCCGGCCTTCGCCGTCTCCCTGACGACCCCGACGGCGCCATCGCCCGTTCGCACCCTGGAGAGCGCCGTTCCATGACCGACGTCGTCGCCAAGCTCCAGACGCTCGTGCCGGAGGTCACGCTCCTGGTCGGCGCCGTTCTGGCCGCCCTACTCGGCCTCTCGCGCCGCAAGCAGGTGCGCGACGCGGTGCCGTGGGTGACGATTGCGACGCTGCTCGCGGCGATGGTCGCGGTTCCGTTCTTCAACCAGCTCGACGGAACGACCGCCGCCGGACTCCTCATGCCGATGCTCGGCGGGACGTTCAAGCTCGGCATCCTCGCCGTCGCCGTCCTGCTCTGCCTGCTGACGGTCGGGTTG
Organism: Phycisphaerales bacterium; assembly: GCA_020427695.1. GTDB lineage: Bacteria > Planctomycetota > Phycisphaerae > Phycisphaerales > SM1A02 > JAGQOG01. The sequence goes on along the minus strand of JAGQOG010000162.1, from coordinate 4,760 downwards.
GTGGATCGACGCCTCGAGCAGGCGTTCGCCACGGGGCGGGCGCCGTTCGACGCCATGCGGACGATCCGCGGCGAGTTCTACGCGTTCTTCCTGCTCAGCATCACCGGTCTGAGCCTGGTGTGCAGCGCTCGCGACCTCGTCTGGCTGTTCCTCGCGCTCGAGCTCACGTCGCTGCCGACCTACATCATGGTCGCCTTGAGCCGCGGCTCGCGCCGGGCCCAGGAGGCGGCGGTCAAGTACTTCTTCCTCGGCGCCATGGCGTCGGCGGTGTTCCTCTACGGCTTCGCCCTGCTCTACGGCGCGACCGGCACGCTGGTCTTGACCGACATGCGCGGCACGTTCGCCCTCCAGGCATCGACGGGTGGCGTGTCGAACCTGGCCGTGATCGGGATGATCCTGACCGTTCTGGGGCTCTGCTTCAAGATCGCGGCCGCACCGATGCACTTCTACGCGGCCGACGTGTACGAAGGTGCCGCGGCGCCGGTCACCGCCTTCCTCGCCTTCGTGCCGAAGGCGGCGGGCATGCTCGCCCTCATGCTGCTGCTCGGCACGATGGGTTGGTCGGGCCACAGCATGATCGTCGATTCGATCGGCTTCCGTCAGCCGATCGAGGGCCTGCCGCAGCCGGTGGTCACGGTGCTGTGGATGATCGCGACGCTGACGATGACCCTCGGCAACGTCGGGGCGCTGCTCCAGCGGTCGGTCAAGCGCATGCTGGCCTACAGCTCGATTGCCCACAGCGGCTACATGCTGATCGGGATCATCGCCGGGCCGACGACCGGCTTGGCGGCGGTGCTCTTCTACCTCTTCGCCTACGGCATCATGAACACGGCGGCCTTCGCCGTGCTCGCCGGGCTGGAGCGGCGGGGCGAGGAGATCGAGTCGCTCGACGACCTCGCCGGGCTTCGGCAGCGTCACCCGGGCATGTCGGTGGTGATGGCGCTGGCGGCCGGATCCCTCATGGGCCTGCCGCCGCTCCTCGGCTTCTGGGGCAAGCTCTACCTCTTCATCGCCGGCGTCCAGGCGGGACACGTGCCGCTGGTGGTGATCGCCGCGGTCAACAGCGCGATCGCCGCGTGGTACTACCTGCGGTTGGTCGGCCTGCCGATCCTGTCGCGTCCCAGCCCGCAGAGCGAGACGATCGGCAACGGTCTCTCGGTGTGGCCGCGCGTGGCGGGCGTGCTCGGTGCGGTCGGCGTGATCGTGCTTCCGCTCCTCCTGCGACCGATGTTCGACACCGCCGCGCTGGCCGTGTCCGGCTACGCCAAGGCGGATTCGCCCACGGCACCGGCCGGCACGCTTGCGGCCAAGGCGTTGGCGTCCGAATCACTGGCGTCCGAAGCACTGGCATCGGAGCAGGAATCGGCAGACTGATCGCCCGGCGCCGGCCGCGGTGCCGTTTCGGCCGCGGCGGCCGCCGACGAATGGCCGCCGACGGAGGAGAGTGCCGGGCCAATCCACGCCAACCAGCCGTTCAGGGATCGAGGGAGGTCAGCCATGCCCGACGACGCGCCGCAACCTCCGGCCGGGAACACCTCGTCCCCGCTCGCCTGCCCACGCTGCGGAGCGCCCATGGAGTCGGGGCGTGCATACGTGGCGGGAACGGCGATGGGATGCCTGGCGATCGGCCTCTCGTGGCAACATCTCTGGTTCGAGTCGGCGTCCGGTCGCCGCAGGATCGTCGAGTCGTCAACCCTCTTCTCGAACATCGTGCCCGCAGATGCGTGCACCGGCTGCGGAGCGGTGCTAGTTCAGCCAACACGATCTCCGACGGTCGCAGGGCGCTGAGGAGCGAGCCGATGCGCTCGCGCTGAGCACTCCCTCATGCTCAAGGACGGGCGTTTGCTGCGACCGCTCCGCACTCCGGGCACCGTGCGCTGTCCCGCACGAGATACCCGCACCACACGCATCGACCGCCTCGACGGCGTGCGGCGCAACGCAGACCGTTCGTCGCGACCATGCCGACGAACACGATGCCGCCATAGAACAGGCCATCCGGCGCGAATCCCGATCCATACGGGAGGATCGGAAGCCCCTCGCCGCCGCCCCGGGTACCCACCGACAGCCACGGCCCTTCGCCTCGGGCGATGTCCTCGTCCGCACAGAACCACACCTCGGAAAGGAAGGCCGGCGCGGGCCAGCCGACACCCGTCCAGCGCTCGAAGTTCACGCGCCCGCCGTTGCCTCCATTGTCCGGCCATGCGGACGCGTCGTCGATGCCGGAGGATTGCACTTCGCGGTTGCACCAGATCGGTCCGTGCGACTCCTCGAACACCTTGAGGGTTCCGCCGGGGGGAATCGGCCCCGACATCGCCACCCATGCGCGTCCTTCCCGCCCACGTCGCCGTTCTCGTGCCGGCGCCGGAACGGCTCCAGCCGACCGTCAGGACCGCGCCACCCCACGCGACGGCGGTGGTGGCGACACACCCGCCGACGATGCCCACCACCGCACGGCGGAGCACTCGAGCGTGGCGGTCGGTTGATCCGATGAATCGACGCATCAGGCGTTCGCATTGTCCCGGACCGTCGAGCGATTCGGAACTGATCATGTGATGGGTCCCCCGGCCTTCCTACTCCGATAGAGTCATCGCGATGCTGAGCGACTCGGGCAAACTGGTGCGGCGGACGTTGACGGCTCCAGATGGCTCAACCGGCACCGATGCGGCGTGAATGGCGGCCGCAACCACAACCGCGAGGGAGCGATCATGATGGTTCGGCATTGCCACGAGTTCGAGGGTTCCGATCTCCAGGCCGGAGGTTGCGGAAAGTGACCATGTTTCGCAAGGCTGTCGTCGGGGCCTTGGCCGCGACCACGCTCCTCTCGGCACTCGCGAGGGCCCGCTCACGTCAGAACGAGGGAACGGGTACGAGCGTCATCGATCAGTTTCCCGACAGCCTTCGCGTGGAGATCTTCGCGCCTCGTGCAGTCGAGTCGGCAGACGTCGAGTATCTCGTTTGGATTTCTGGAGCCTCGGCGGCAGACCAGTCTTTGGTGCGGGAGTGGGCGAACGCGATCGTGGTGTTGGATCGGTCGTGGATCGCCGAGCTCTTCGCAGCGGTGCGGAAGTTCTCCTCGGACTGCGCTCGCGAGCAAATTGATCCGCGACCGACAAAGTCGGGCACAGACTCGCTTGAGGCGCTGATGAAGCGCAGGGATGCACAGGCCTCCGCGCTCTTCGCACGCGAACGGGAGCTTCTTGTGCAGGTGCTGCAGAGCGGCGGGGCGTCGGCGTCAACTGCAGGGGCGATCGCCGAGCGGACAATGGAAGCGAGGTCCGCAGACGCAGTGCCGAACCTCCAGATGTTCTCGCTGCACCTGGTGCCAAACATTCTCCACAGTCTGTTCGCGTCGGCCGTCGATCCTCGCGTCGACTCGGAGACTTGCGGCAGGGTCCGCGACCTGGCCTTGAGCGACGCGCCGCGAGTCCTGGCATTGCGACGAAGCACGGTCGCAGACTTCATCGGCGCTGGATACAAGGCGCAGAAGGCTCTTGTCGACGACGCGGCGATCGCGTCGGAGCGGCATGGCGGTCGATCGCCGGCGTCTCGGGTGTACGCGCCAATCTGCTCGTCCGTGTCCCAGATCGTGGGACTCAACAGCGAGGTGATCGCCGCCGCTCGGATCATCCTGCCGCCGCAGCTCGCGAACGAGCTTGAGGAGAGTCTGATCCTGATGACCTACGGGCCGATCGCCGTCGACCTCTACGACCACCAGGCCTTGAGCGCGTTCCTGGTCGCCATGGTCGACGAGGATCTTCGGGAGTCGGCAGGCGAGCTGGTCGCCGCGGATAAGCGGCGGCAGAGGGAGCTCCGATCCGGGTTCCTGGAGACGTTCGATAGAGCCGCTCGGGCGTACCTGAAGAACGGACTGTCGGTGGCACCCGCCGACGCCTTGGCGTTCGCGGAGGCCATCGTTCGATACCACAAGGCCAGCGCCGCTTCGGCGTTGGAGACCATTGCGGTCCTTCGTACGATGGCGGAGGACAGCCCAACGTGGGACGACGGTGCGTTTGCGCGACGGCTCGAAGGCTGGAATCGCGTCGCCAATCGCCGCATCAACGACATGATCGACTTCGATATCGTTCCCGTGCTTGCGCCCGAGCCGTTCAGGAGGGCTGCAAGCGAGCGGTTCGGACCATCCGAAACGGTTGGCGAACCGCGTGCTCCGCTGGGACCGTGACCCGGAAGCGTTGCGGCGGCACGCCGCGTGCCGCCGCCTCGCAGCGACCATGCGGCCTCGGTCCACCCCTCTCACAAGGAGACCCGAATGTACGTTGCGACACTCGCGATTGCCGCCTTGCTCAGCACAGGCTCCGGTTCTGGAGCACCGTCGCCGGCCTGGACTTCGCAGCCGGCGCCCATGCCTGGGGTAAACGGGTTCCCGTTCGTCAAGGTGTGCGTCGAGACGGCGGGCACCGCCGATGCGATCGTCGGATACACGTACGCCGAGAACTGGTCGAAGATCCTCGCGGCGGCTGGCGAGCCGCCTGCCGTCGACCTGACGTTCCCAGGGCATGCGAGGCCACCCGCGGGAATCAAGTTGAAGCTCGTGCCGCCAGGTGTGCCTGAAGAGCAGACCGTCGTGGTCTATTGCGTTCAACCGGGGACGTACTACTTCGGCAACGCGCAGGGACTCGTGGACAGCTCCCCTTTGAACGCCGGATGTTGGGAGTTCCTCGGCTGGAGCTATTAGCAGCCCGTTGAAGAAGTCATCCTGGCTACGAGCGGCCCTCGCGACCCATGCCGGCGTCGCCGCGGCT
>JAGQOG010000161.1 GCA_020427695.1 Phycisphaerales bacterium | reverse complement strand
GATGAGCTCGCTCGTCAAGGGCGACCTCGACTGGATCGTCATGAAGTGCCTCGAGAAGGACCGGACCCGGCGGTACGACGGACCGGCCAGCCTCGAGTTGGACGTGCGGCGCCACCTGGCCAACGAACCGGTGTTCGCACGGCCGCCGAGCGTGGCCTACCGGGCCTCGAAGTTCGCGCGGCGGAATCGCGGCGTGGTGGTCGCGGTGTCCGCAATCGTCCTGGCGCTGACGGCCGGCATCGTCGGCTTCGCGTGGCAGGCCGCGATTGCCCGGGAGCAGCGCGACACGGCGCGGGGGCTCGCGGAGGAGCAGATCGTCCTTCGCGAGGCGGCCGACGCCGCGCGGCGTCGCGCAGAGATCGTCGCGGGCGTCATGAGCGACATCTTCGAAGGCGCCGGCCCCGGCGTGGCGAAGGGCCGTGACAGCACGCTTCTCCTCGAGATGATGGACCAGCAGGCCGCGGGAATCGAGCGGGGAGACCTCGGCGACGCGCCCGAGGCCGAGCTCGAGTTGCGGCTGACCATGGGCAACGCCTATCGCGAGATCGCCGCCTTCGACGCGGCGGCACGGATGCTCGAGCCGTCGGTCGCGCTCGCGCGTTCCATTCACGAGGGTGACCATGCGGACACGGCACATGCCCTGACGGGCCTGGCGCGGCTCGTCCAGGCACAGGGCGACTCCGAACGGGCCCAGGCGCTCTTCCGGGAGTCGCTGGCGATGAGCGAGCGGCTGGCCGGAGCGGGGGATCGCCTCGATGTCGCGGTAGGACTCAACGACCTCGCCCAGGTTCTCCAGGACCGAGGCGACCTCGACGGTGCCGAGAAGTGCCTGCGCGATTCGCTCGCCATCTACGAGGGACTCCACCTGGACGGCGACAGCTCCGCCCTCGCCACGGCGCGGAACGACCTCGGCGTCCTGCTGCACGAACGGGGCGACCTCGACGGTGCCGAGCCGTTGTACCGATCGGCGCTCGAGATGCGCCAGCGCCTGTTCCCCGGCGACGACCCGACCGTCGCCCCCGCCCTCAACAACCTCGCGCGACTGCTTCAGGCCCGCGGCGACCTCGACGCCGCGGAGCCGGTGTACCGCGAGGCGATCGGGATGTGGGAACGGCTGTATCACGGCGACCATCCGAACCTGGCGGGCGGCTACAACAACCTCGGACGGCTGCTCCAGGTCCGCGGCGACCTCGATGGGGCGGAAGCGCTCCTGCGCCAGGCGCTCGGCATGTGGCGGCGTCTCTATCCCGGCGATCACCCCAACACGGCGATCGGATTGAACAACCTCGGCGCGCTGCTCAGGTCGCACGACCGCCGAGACGAGGCGGAGTCGATGTTCCGGGAGTCGTTGGAGATGAAGCGGCGTCTTTACCCCGGACCGAACATGAGCACGGCGAGCAGCCTGACGAACCTTGGTTCGCTGTTGATCGACGAGAACGAGTTCGAGCTCGCCGAGCCGCTTCTCCGGGAGGCCGTCGAGATGCTGGTGAGCACGGTGGGGCCCGACCATCGGCGCACGAGCGGCGCCCGTCGGGCCCTCGCCCGCGGACTCGTCGCCGAGCGCCGCTTCTCGGACGCGGAAGCCGAGCTCATGGAGTCCTGGCGGATCGATTCCCTTGCTCCCGAGGGTGCGTCGAGGGAGCGCGACTCGACGATCAAGGCCCTTGTTTCGCTCTACGACGCCTGGGACGAGCACGAAGGGGGACAGGGCTACGACCTGAAGGCGGCCGAGTGGAGCCGGAGGCGGGACGACCCGGTGCAGAATCCTCTGCCCTGACGGTCGACCCGGGCATGGATCAGTCCCTGCAAGCAAGACGCGCGAGATTCACCTGGGATCCGTATGAGCGCCGTGCGAATGCCGTTGATCGGCCGATCAGGCCGGCGTGCTGTTCCTCAAGCCGGGGACGGGGCGGCGATCATGCACGTCAACGAGACGCGGTTGAAGTCGCTCAACGCCGCGGTCACGGTGACGCCGGCGTTGACGCCGGTACGTCGGGGCGCTCGTCCAGGACGCGGACGGCCTCTCCGTCGGCGCGGGTGTACACGACGACTCGTCGGTCATCCTGGTCCTTCTCTCCGTCGCGGTGAAGGCGGATCACGAGTGGACGACCGCAGGCGAAGCCTCGCGTGCCCGGAGCCGAATAGGCCGTCTCGGGCAGTTCGGGCATGAAACGGAGAAAGAGCTCTTCCGGCAGCGGGCGCGGGAGCGCTCCCAGGGTGGACACCACTCCTCCTTGCGGCCGGATCCGCAGCACGGCGCATGGCAGGGCATCCGCCGCCGCGCTCGGCATCACTTCCCAGCGGCCGATGAACGCCAACTCCGTCGGATAGGGGTAAAGCATCACCGCCGACCGAGTCCCCGACTCCGAGACGAGCAGCCCAACCGTGATCGATTGAACGACCGATTCCAGCATGGGGCCGGTCAGCGCCAAGGGAGCGGCCTCCGGGAGGACGATGACGCGCCCCTGCGCCTTGCGCTCGAAGTGGGGCGGAGGTGGAGGTCCTGGGTTGGCGACCGGCTGCATGCCCGTGGTCAACGCGAGGTCCGCGAGCGTGGCGACCACCTCGACGTCGAGCGTTCCTGGCTGCTCCGGGACGGTGACGATCAGATCCTGCGGCGACCGCCAGTCTCGGGGCGTGACCGAGCGCGAAAGGAGCAGCCATCGGGTGGGGAGCGGAGCGCGACAAACGACCGGTTCGCCCGCGCGGACGCAAACGGGGAACACCGGTTCCGGCGTGCACCAGGCGGCGATCGGCCGCGCATCCACCTCCGTCATCGCCTCCCATAGCACCGCCTGCTGGAGGAATGTCGCCAGCGCCTCTCGACGTCCGATCCCGGTTGGGTCCTGCTCGGACGGCGGGAGGGTGCCGCCCGTCGATCGCCACCAGGACACGAGCGCGGCGGCGGCGGCGGCGGCACACGGCCCCCGTTCGAACAGCGCGTTCGCGCGGAACGAGGAGTGAAGGTATCCACTCTTCAGGCAATTCGCCGGGTCGGGGCCGAGCACGTACGTCCGCCCCTCGATCGTGGCCCGGACGAGCCATGCCGCCTCGCGCTCGGGCGACGCGATGGTGGAGCGCAGGAGCGCGGCGGTTCCGCCGTAGGCGATCGGCACCGCAAGGACGGTTCCGATGGTCAGTGAAAGCAGGAGGATCGCGATCACAGACCAGCGCGACCGGTGTACGAGCCAAGAGCAGTCGTCGCGGCCGCCGATGCCGGCACCGCACTCCTGGCAGCACGGTGGCAGCTCGTCGCCATGTCCCCGGAGGATCGATCCACAGGCGCGGCACCAGGGCGGCGAAAGGCGGGGACGGCCGCGCACGAGACGCGTTACGATCCGCGGGGCGAGCGCGAGCACGAGCCCCAGCAGCGCGGCCACGATCGCGGTGGCGAGGATGGGAATCCCGGCGAGCGCGGGCAGCGTCGGCACCAGCGCGGGATCGGGCCAGATCCAGTTGAGCCACGACGGCGTCATGGAGAGGGAGGCGGGCGGCGCGTCCCCGGTCGGCGCGGTCGCCTGGCGCCGGAACGGCCCGGTGGCGACGCGCACGCCCCAGGTGTCCGGATCGGCCGCGGTGACAATCGTCTCGTCGTCGAGCGCGGCATCGAGGAGATCCGAGGCGAATGCCACTGCGCCCGACACCTCGATGGCCGCCGGCCCGTCGGTGGCGATGACGGGCGTGATCACGCGGAGCACGCCGTCCGTGCGCATGCCCTTCAGCGGGAACCAAACCCGATGGAGTCCGCGTGCGGCATCGATGCTCGCGAGACCGCCCGCGCCGCGAGCGACCTCGAACGGAACCGGGCGGCCGTCGGCCCGGATCTCGTCGATCCGCACCAGGAGGTCGCCGATCACGCGCGAGGAGCGGGAGCGCGGCCGGAACTCGATCCAGGTCTCGTTCCCCTGCTCCGACGCGGTGACCAGGACGTTGGCCAGCAGAGCCTCGACGAACGGTTCTGCCGCGGCGCCGGTGGGCACGGCCCGCGACGCCATGCGCAGGCAGAGCTCCCACGTTTCCCATGAGGGCGGATCCTCGTGGTGCCACCGCTCGAGCAACGCCTCGCGCAGGCCGGCGACTTCCTCGAGCGGCGGGCGCTCGGCAAGACGCTGCATGGCCGAGTGGCCCCAAGGGCCGTCCCAGCCCGCTTCGATCAGGCGGGCATGAAGCCACGCTGGTGCGAGCTCGATCCACGGGAGGCCGTGCGCCCGTCGCTCGATCGACCACCAGGCGAACAGCGGCGCCGCGACGACCGCCACCAGGGCCAGCGCCATGGCGGCCCAGGAGCGGCGGCGCCGAATCCGTATGCCGCTCCGCGCCAACAGCGGCGCGCCGCAGTCGCAGCGGCAGGGATCGCTCCATACGAACGCCCTGGCATCGCGCCCGCACCGTCGGCAGAGCGGCACCGTCCGTTCCGGTCGCCCCAGGCACCACCGCGCCGCAAGGTACGTGGCCAGCAGCGACAGGAGCCCGGCGATGGCGGGGGCGAAATCGGGCAGCGCCTGGACAGAGATCATCGTCGACTCCCGGAGCCCGATGCGCAGTCGTCCCGCCGTTCGGTCGCCCGTGGCTACACCATCTTCGTCTTGCCCGGGATCGCCACCGCTGGCGTCGGCAGCGGACCGAACACGTATGCCGGCGGGGCGAGATCCAACTGCGAGGCCAATGCCTCGTCGAACGTGATCACCTGACCGGTGTACGCGGCGAGCCGTCCCATCACGGCCGTCAGCGTGCTCTCTGCCACGCGCTGGCCCTCGTTGACGGGTGTGCCCGAAGCGATCGCGGCGGCGAGGTCGGCGTGCTCCTGCTGGTACGGATTCGGATTCTCGCCCTTGAACTCCCACGGCGTCCTGCCGGTGATCTTGGCGTAGCCCGGGCGCGTCGTGAGCGTGCCCTCGGTGCCCACGATCACCTCCTCGACCCGCGGCGGGCAGCCGTCGATCTGGCGGCACATGCTCGTGCACGACGCGCCGTTGGCGTAGTCGAACTGGATGGCGAAGTGGTCGTAGATCGATCCGTACTCGGGTCCCGTGCGGGCCTGCCGGCCGCCGACGCCCATCGCCCGCACCGGCGGGCCGCCCATCGCCCAGTTCACGACGTCGAGGTTGTGGATGTGCTGCTCGCAGATGTGGTCGCCGCTGAGCCACGGGAAGTACAGCCAATTGCGGCACTGCCACTCCATGTCGGAGTATTCCGGGCGCCGCTGGTGCACCCAGAGGCCGCCCTGGTTCCAGTAGCAGCGGGCGGAAACGATCTCCCCGATGGCGCCGTCGTGCACCCGCTTCATCGCCTCGAGGTAGCTTCTCTCGTGCCGACGCTGCGTGCCGGCGACGACGCACCGGTTGGTGCGCTTGGCCTTCTCGGCCGCCGCCATCACCTTGCGCACCCCCGTGGGGTCGACGGCGACCGGCTTCTCCATGAACACGTGCTTGCCGGCGTCGACTGCCGCTTCGAAGTGGATCGGTCGGAATCCCGGCGGAGTGGCGAGGATGACCACGTCGATGTCGTTGCGTTCGAGAAGCTGCTTGTAGGCATCGAAGCCCACGTAGCGGGCGTTGTCACCCACCACGATCCGCTCGGCGATCTCCTCCTCGCCGCGCAGATTGCCGAGGCTGCCTTCAAGGCGATCGGGCACGAGATCGGCCATGGCCACCAGTTGAGCCTGGGGCGAAGCGCTCAGCGCGTCGGCGGCAGCACCGGTGCCGCGACCGCCACAACCGATCAGGCCGATCCCAAGGGTCTGGGCCTCGCGCGCGCGTGCGCCGCGGGCCAGGGCCGCCGGTGCCATCGCCGCCGCCCCAAGGGCAGCCGTCGAGAAGATGAAGTCGCGTCGGGGAAGGGGCATTGGGGGCTCCGGGCGCCGGGGAATGAAGGGCGCGAAAGGGTGTTGGGGAACGCGTGATCGTCGGGCGCGCGTGGTG
>JAGQOG010000160.1 GCA_020427695.1 Phycisphaerales bacterium | reverse complement strand
TTCGTCCCTTCGTCCCTTCGTCCCTTCGTCCCTTCGTCCCTTCGTCCCTTCGTCCCTTCGTCCCTTCGTCCCTTCGTCCCTTCGTCCCTTCGTCCCTTCGTCCCTTCGTCCCCTGTCCGATCCTCCTCCCATCATCGGCATCGTCGGCGGCATCGGGGCCGGGAAGTCCACCGTGGCGGCGATCCTCAGGGATCTCGGCTGCCTGGTCTGCGACTCCGACACCCTGGCTCGGGCGGCGCTCGAGGATCCCGCGGTCGTCAAGCGCGTGCGCGAGCGGTGGGGGGAGCGGGCGATCGGCGCCGAAGGCTCGGTCGATCGGCGCCGCGTCGCCGACATCGTCTTCCGCGAGCCGGGCGAGCGGCAGTGGCTCGAATCGGTCGTTCATCCGTGGATCGAGGCCCGTCGCCGGCAGCTCTTCGAGAAGGCTCCGCCCGGCACGCCGGCCCTGGTCATCGATGCCCCGCTCCTCCTGGAGGCGGGCCTCGATGCCCAGTGCGACGCCGTCATCTTCGTGGATGCCCCCCGCGAACTCCGCCTCTCCCGGGTGCGTACCAGCCGCGGATGGACGGACGAGGAGTTGGCCCTCCGGGAGGCGGCCCAAATGCCACTTGACCGGAAGCGGGAGAGGGCCGATATTGTCATCGTCAATTCCGGCGACAGACAGCGCCTGCATTCCGACACCGAGGCGGCTCTCGCGGCGATCGTTGCCCGCGGCCGCCGTCGGGAGACGGGATCCCGGCACCGGCAAGGCTGATCCTGTCCCGGTGGCCCGTACCCGACCTGGGGCGCGGCCCGACGGCGAAATGGCACGGCGACAAGGATTGTCCCGTTCGCCTTCTCCATCAGCATTGCCGAACCGTTCGATTGGGCTTCCGGCGCCGTGGCGTTCGGGAAGCCAGCCCCGATTCGCACGTCGCGAAGACCCCGTAGGGCCAGCAACCGCGGCCAGCACCGACGCATCGGCCGCACCAGGAGTTTCACCGGTTATGTCCAAGAAGGCCTCACGCAGGCGGCGCCGCAAGGGCGGTGGCGGCGGACACTTTGCACCTGCCATGACGATGACCCTTGCGCCCGGGTCAGTACCGACCGACGAGCAACTGGAGGCCGAGGCCGCCGCGCTCGAACAGGAGGTCCAAGGCAAGTACGACCTTGCCAAGAAGGACGACTTGAACCTCGCGGCGCTTCAGCGCATGTCCGGCGAGGAGCTGATCAAGGTCGCCAAGAAGGAGAAGCTCGGCGATGTGCTCACGCTGCCCAAGCAGCGGCTCGTCTTCGAGATTCTCAAGGCCCGGGCCCAGAAGCAGGGCCTGATGATGGCCGAGGGCACGCTCGAGGTCATGCCCGACGGGTTCGGCTTCCTTCGCAGCCCCGAGTACTCCTACCTGCCTTGCGCCGACGACGTGTACGTCAGCCCGTCGCAGATCCGCCGTTTCGGTCTGCGCAAGGGCCAGGTCGTGAAGGGCCTGATTCGTCCGCCCAAGGAGGCGGAGACCTACTTCGCGCTCTTGCGGGTCGAGGCGGTGAACGGCCGCGATCCGAAGATCCTGCACGATCTGCCGACCTTCGAGAACCTGACGCCGCTTCACCCCAACAAGCGGATCCACCTCGAGGTGATCGGCGAGCCCCAGCGGATCGAGGTCCGCGTGATCGACCTGGTCACGCCGCTCGGCTTCGGTCAGCGGGCGCTCATCGTCGCCCCGCCGCGCACCGGCAAGACGGTGATCCTCCAGCAGATCGCCAACTCGATCACCAAGAACCATCCCGACGTGTATGTGATCGTGCTGCTCGTGGACGAGCGTCCCGAGGAGGTCACGGACTTCAAGCGCAACACATCGGGGAACGTCGAGGTCGTGGCCAGCACCTTCGACGAGGAGGCGACGCGACACATTCAAGTGGCCGAGATGGTCACCGAGAAGGCGCGGCGCATGGTCGAGTTCGGCGACCACGTGGTCATCCTGCTCGACTCGATCACCCGCCTGGCCCGCGGCTACAACAACGCGATGCCCAACACGGGCAAGATCGGTTCGGGCGGTGTGGACACGGCGGCCCTGATCAAGCCCAAGAAGTTCTTCGGCGCCGCCCGGAACATCGAGCACGGCGGCTCGCTCACCATCCTCGGCACCGCGCTCGTGGACACGGGCAGCCGCGCCGACGAGGTGATCTTCGAGGAGTTCAAGGGCACCGGCAACGCCGAACTCCACCTCGAGCGCAAGCTCGTCGAGAAGCGGATCTGGCCGGCCATCAACATTCCGGCCAGCGGCACGCGCCGCGAGGAACTGCTGCTCGATCCCAAGGAGCACGAGCTCATCGTGCGGCTGCGGAAGGTTGTTTCCGACATGAACGTGGTCGAAGCGATGGAGCTCCTCCGGGGACGCCTCGCCAAGACCAAGAGCAACGGCGAGTTCCTCCTGACGATGTCGATGGGGTAGCGGAGCGGCAACACCGGGCCCGGCAAGGCACCTCAAGACCCCAGGCCGACCGGCACGGGCTCGACGGCCTCCGGGGGCCGGCGGCCGGAGAACGGCCGCAACTCTTGGCACCACAGAGGATTAGTGCAACAATTCCGGCCGCCTCGTGGTATCCTCTCCGGTGGCGGCCCTGTCCGGCGGCGGGGCCTTGAGCGGTCCTCGGCGGGAGGTTCGAGCAATGGCAAAGGGACCCGGATCGACGATCGCACGCATGCGGCGGGCCATGACGCTGGTCGAGATCATCACGGTGATCGGCATCATCACCTTGCTCTTGGCCATCCTGCTGCCGGCGCTCAGCGTCGCCCGCGGCAACTCCGTCTGGGCGGGATCGCAGAACAATCTCCGGCAGATCTCCACCTATCTCCAGGCGTACACGACCGACAACCGGGAGTACCTGGTTCCGAGCCAGTTCGACTACTCGGCGTCTCCGTACCCCGGGAAGGTGCGGACGCCTTCGCCGGCAGGCACCACCCTCCCGCTGGGGCAGCCGAATCAAGGCACCTGGACCGACATCCTGTGGACATCCGGTGAATTCGGCCCCGTGGTGGGCAGCGATGTCACCGGCTCTCCCGACTACCGCTACGACTCGCCCGACAAGGCGTTCTACGAGACGCGGGGCGACGACGTGAAGAACATCTTCCGATCGATGGGCACCAACAGCCGGCAGGCGGTGCTCGATGGCCAGGCCACGCCGTTCGGAGCGGGCGCGGACGAGGCGGGCGCCCCGGGCTACTTCGCCGCCAACGACTTCTTCAACGCCCGTGCCGACGCGCCAGGGGGCGGCAAGTGGTGGACCTCGGGCCAGATCAAGCGGCCCGATCGCTCGATCTACCTCGTGGACTCCTACTTCGGCGAGGTCATCCCCACCACGGACGAGGCCTGGGCGGCCGGGGTGGCCAACAGCCCGACGTGCGAAGTGGACTTCCGGTACCCCGGGAACCTGTGCCTCATGCTCCTCTTGGACGGCTCCATCCGGAGCGAACCGCGTTGGACCGACCTGTCCGACCTCCTGAACAGTCGTCAGCTCCGGGTGACGGGCTTGCACCTGAACTGAGACGGGCGGGAGCTCGGGGCGGCACGACGTTGGGTCGGGGGGTCGATACCGGTCTCCGATCGTGCGCAGACGCGGCACGGATAGGGGTCGGCACGGGACCTTCCCGGCAGCGGCTTGCCAACGCTTGACGGACCGCTACACTATCCAGTTCAGCCGTCCCCCCGGGGACGGTTTTTCATCTCGCACTCGCCCTTGGTTCCGCCGTCGATGGGGCGGCAAGGTCGGCTGCGGCGGAGGAGGTGGGCTCCTCCGTGTGGACTGCCCATTCGCCACCGTAGCTCAGTGGTAGAGCACACCCTTGGTAAGGGTGAGGTCACGGGTTCGAGCCCCGTTGGTGGCTCTTGCGGCGTCGCGGGTTGGACCTGCGGTGTCCGTCTGTTGAGCGGAGTGGTTGGGGCGGCCGAGAAGGCCGCGGTCAACCGGTTTTCATCGGGCTTGCCGGGAACGCGGCGAACGCCGTTGCCTGGCCCCCCCAGACCCGATCAGTCGTCTGTGGGGTTTCCAAACTGGAGACGGTGCACAATGGCTAAGAGTGTGTTCCAGCGGACCAAGCCGCACATCAACGTCGGCACGATCGGACACGTTGACCACGGCAAGACGACCCTCACCGCGGCGATCACGGCCGTGCAGGCCGCGAAGGGCCTGGCGACCTACAAGCCTTACGACGAGGTTGCGAAGGCCTCCGAGAGCGAGGGTCGGCGCGATCCCACCAAGATCCTCACCATCGCGACGTCGCACGTCGAGTACGAGTCGGACACGCGCCACTACGCGCACGTGGACTGCCCCGGACACGCCGACTACGTGAAGAACATGATCACCGGCGCCGCCCAGATGGACGGCGCGATCCTCGTGGTCTCCGCGTCGGACGGCCCGATGCCGCAGACCCGCGAGCACATCCTCCTGGCCCGCCAGGTCGGCGTGCCGCGGATCGTGGTCTTCCTCAACAAGTGCGACCTCGTGGACGATCCCGAGCTTCTCGACCTGATCGAGCTCGAGGTTCGCGAGCTGCTGAACAAGTACGACTTCCCCGGCGACGACACCCCGATCATCCGCGGTGCGGCCTTCCCGGCGCTCCAGAACCCGAGCGACCCCGAGAAGACCAAGTGCATCCAGGAGCTCATGGACGCGCTGGACAGCTACGTTCCCGAGCCGCCCCGCGAGATGGACAAGCCGTTCCTCATGTCGATCGAGGACGTGTTCTCGATCAAGGGACGCGGCACCGTCGTCACCGGTCGTATCGAGCGTGGCCTGGTGAAGGTCGGCGATGAAATCGAGATCGTCGGCCTGAGCCCCGACACCCGCAAGACCACCGTGACCGGCGTCGAGATGTTCCAGAAGACGCTCGATAGCGGCCAGGCGGGCGACAACGTCGGCTGCCTCCTCCGCGGCGTCGAGAAGAACGACGTGGAGCGCGGACAGGTGCTCTGCAAGCCGGGCTCCATCAAGCCGCACCTCCAGTTCGAGGCCGAGGTGTACGTGCTCACGAAGGAGGAGGGTGGCCGTCACACGCCGTTCTTCTCCGGCTACAAGCCGCAGTTCTACTTCCGCACCACCGACATCACCGGCAAGCTCGAGCTCCTCGGCGGCGCCGAGATGTGCATGCCCGGCGACAACGTCACCCTCAAGGTCGACCTCGAGGGCAAGCCGGTGGCGATGGAGGAGGGCGTTCGCTTCGCCGTCCGCGAGGGCGGTCGAACGGTCGGCTCCGGCGTCGTGACCAAGATTCTCCAGTGACCTGATCGAAACCAAAGGGGCTGGGCGGGCCACGGCCCGCCCAGCCCGTTCCCGCAATCGCCTCCGCGACTCGCTGCGTGATCCGCCATGGCCAAGAAAGCGACCGATCGTGAATACGTCTGGCTCCAGTGCTCCGAGTGCGGAGACCTGAACTACCGCACGAACATCCGTGTGAAGGGCGGCATCGCCGAGAAGCTGAAGGAGGGGATGCAGAAGTACAGCCCTCGCCTCCGGAAGCACACCCTGCACAAGATCAAGCGAAAGTGATCCAAGCGAAGTGACGGGAAGGCGACGTCCGCAGTCCGCTCCAGCCGGCTTGCGAGGCCGCGGACTCCGACGGTTCTTGAGCTTCGAGGAACGCCAGTAGCTCAACTGGTAGAGCAGCGGATTCCAAATCCGCAGGTTGAGTGTTCGAGTCACTCCTGGCGTGTTTGATGGCCTGACTCGGGCAAGGCCGGCGCACACGACCGGCGGGAAGGTTGCACCCATGAGCATGATGGGCGTCTACAAGTCGGGACAGGGATACTGGACGCGGATCATGACCGCGATTGCCGGCGGCCTGATCGTCCTGCTCGGGGCCTATTGGCTCTGGGACCTCTTCCGCAACGTGTCGTTCGGCGGCATCCAGCCGATCTACATCGCGGCGGCAGCGGCGATCGTCGTGGTGGCCGTGTTCGGCGGGCTGGTCTACTACCTCGTCGGCGTGAAGCCGGGGAGCGTCGACTTCCTGATCGCCACCGAAGGCGAGATGAAGAAGGTCAACTGGTCCACGCGGCAGCAGATCATCGGCTCGACCTGGGTGGTCATTGGGCTGACCGCGTTCCTGGCCATCTTCGTCTTCCTCTTCGACCGCGTCTTCTTCTTCCTGTTCGTCTGGCTCAAGGTGCTGGACGCGTCGGCGTGAGCCACAACCAAACCATGACCGATCTCAACGATCCAATCCCGGACGGGCAGGAAGAGGCCGCGCACGAGCGGGTCGCGGTCGATGCCAGCGAGCATCCCGAGTCCACCGAAGCCGTCGAGGCTTCCGAGGCCCCTGATCCCGCTGATCCCGCTGATCCTGCCGATCCTGCCGATGCCGCCGCCTCCCGCGACGCGGACAAGGCGCCGGCCAAGCCGGCGAAGAACCTCAAGGCCGGTCGCGCCCCGTCGAAGGGTGATGCGGTCCTCCAGCAGGGCGTGGCGATCACGCGCCTCGGAAGCGATCGCGGGCAGAAGAAGACGGCCGAGACCAAGTCCGATTCGCCGGACCCGGCGATGGACGAGCCCATGTACCGCCCGGGTATGGACTGGTTCGTGCTCCGGGTGGCGTCGAACAAGGAGAACTCCGTCCGCGAAACGCTCCTGCGCAAGGTCCAGATCGAAGGCATGGAGCACCTGGTGGGCCGGATCATGGTGCCCACCGAGAAGATTCGCACGCTCAAGGGCGCGAAGCCCAAGGTGACGGAGCAGAAGCTCTATCCGGGATACGTGTTCGTCGAGATGGCGCTCGAGTCCGACGGTCGCATTCCTCAGGACGTCTTCTTCCTGATCAAAGAGACCACCGGCGTCGGCGACTTCGTCGGCACCGCCGGCCGTCCGACGCCGCTCGGACCGCCGGACGTCGAGAAGATGCTCTTCGACTCGCGTCGTCCCGAGGAGACGCCCACGATCAAGATGGAGTTCGCCAAGGGCGACCACGTCACGATCAAGGAAGGTCCCTTCCAGAACTTCCAAGGCACCGTGGACGAGGTGCTGCCCGAGCGCGGCCTGGTGCGCGTGCTGGTCACGATCTTCGGCCGTCAAGCGCCGATCGAACTCGAGTACTGGCAGATCGCCCGCGCCGAGGAGTAGTTCGGGCATCCGCGCCGAGTGGTGCCACGGCCACGGGTGCCACGGCCATCTTGGCCGTGCCGAACCCACCGGGTGCCACGGCCATCCTGGCCGTGTCGAACCCACCGGGTGCCACGGCCATCTTGGCCGTGCCGAACCCACTCGGTGCCACGGCCATCCTGGCCGTGCCCCGCAACATGCCGCGATCCGAACCACCATCCGACGCTGCGCGCTGTCCGCAATGCGGCTACGACCTCCGATCGCTGCCGAAGATCGGCCACTGTCCCGAGTGCGGCGAGGTCTACACCGAGGTCAGCGGGAGGCTCCTGCCGGCGCCGACACCGTTGCGGCTCGCCATCGACTTCGTGCTCGGCCCTGCCGCCGCGATCGCGATCGTCGCGATCGGCGTCCGCATGACGCCGGCCCTCGCATGGGTGGGATTCGCGATCGCGGGTCCGACGATTCTCGTTTTCGCGGCGCTCCAGCAGGCGGTGCGGGAACGCATCCTCCCCGGAAGCACGCCGCGCGTCATGCGCGACGCTCCCTCGTTCCAACTCGTCCGGACGGCGATGCTCGTGTGGACGATGATCGTCACGCTCGTCGGTCTCGTGTTCACCGCCGGCGCGATTGCGCTCGCGTTTGTCACCGTGACGGGTCAGGTCTAGGGCGGACCCCAGGTGGACCTTCGGCGATCGACGCGGAGGCATAACAGCGTCGAGGGTGCTCCGACCCGGGTGCGGAGGGGCGGCCCCGGTGTTGCTCCAGAAGCAGCCGGGCTCCTGAAGCAACATCGGGCTGCCGTGGCGACCGTCCCATCGCTCAGCCCGGCGGCGTCCAGCGGGCGAGCAGCAGGCCAAGGTCCGCGCCATCGACGGTGCCGCTGCCGTCGAGGTCGGCGGGGCATCCGGAGCATGGGCCCCACGCCGAGAGCAGGATGCCCAGGTCGGCACCATCGACCACGCCATCGCCGTTGAGATCGTTCGGCTGCTCGATCAACACCAGCGAGAGGTCGTCGAGCATGAAGTCGTTCGGGAAGGTGATGCCGCTCACATTCACGACGGAGATCTCGGTTGTCGAACCCTTCGGAATGACGACCGTCGAGAACTCCTCCCAAAGGAACGCTGCGGACGGGGAGATCACGGGGCCGATCGGCTCGCCGTCAAGCTCGAACTGGAGGGAATAGCCGCTGAAGCCCGCGGCCGTCGCAAGCGCCCACGCGGTGAAGGTGTACGCGTTGCCCGTCTGCACCGGTACGACCTGGTACCAGACGCGCTTCTGGCCCGCCTGGCTCGAGTCGTCTCCGTTGGCGCTCATGGCTCCGGCGCCGCCGCGCGAGTGCTGCTCGCCGAACCACGGCGCACCAGGATCCCACGGGTTGACCCACCACGTGCCCTCGTCGGTGTTCCCCTGTGGCGTATGCACGTAGTCGGAGTTGATGCCCGCAAGCCCGGGATCCTCGAAGTCTCCGTTGACGATGAGATTCGACGCCGACGCCGACATGGACATCCCAAGAACCGCGACCACCAGTGAATTCGCCCTTCCCATGTGTGTGCTCCCTCCGGGTTCAAGTGGCCGCGGGACCCTGATCGGGCACCGGCCGCCAAGTCGAGATTACGGATCGGTTCGTTCGCATTCAATGGCCCGCCCGCCAGTTTGGTCGAACCGGCAGGGCCGGTCTGCGGATCGCACCGCCGGCCGCCCGTTTCTCACCTTCGATTTCCATCGCCCGCGGTCA
>JAGQOG010000159.1 GCA_020427695.1 Phycisphaerales bacterium | reverse complement strand
CGGCGGGGGTGGCCTTGGGAGCCCGGAGTGCGTTCGGGAACGGACGAACCTCTTGACGCTGGCCGGGCCGGGGGTACACTTTCCCCTCCACTGGGGCGGTAGCTCAATTGGTTAGAGTACTGGCTTGTCACGCCAGTGGTTGCGGGTTCGATTCCCGTCCGCCTCGTTGAATGGCCCCACGAACGGCCCCCGCAAACGGCGGGGGCCGTGTTCGTTGTGGGAGCGTGGGGGGCGCCGCGGGCGATCGACGTCCAAGGGCCCGCGTTCGTGGGCTGCCGATTCCCTCCGTTGCCGGACCTTGGATCTCCGCCGATGCGACCGCTCACCACCGTTCACGTCACCCACGAGGCCTGCGAGAAGATCGGCGGGATCGGCGCCGTTCTCGAAGGCATGATCACCTCGCCGGTGTACGCCGCATCGGTCGGTCGGACGATCCTGATCGGACCGCTCTTCAACCACTTTGGCGTTCCCGGACCCCAGCGCCTGGGTTCCGAGGGAGAGGTCCTCTACAGCAGTCTGGACGACATCGACGAGATCGGTCTGGCCGCGCGGATGCGCCCGATCGAGTGGGCCTTCAACGTCGCGATCATCTACGGGCGCCGCCGATTCACCGACCCCGGCAGTGGCCGGGCCGGAGAGGCCGAGGTCGTGCTGATCGACGTGTTCCGGATCAACCGGGAGCGCGTGGACCAGTTCAAGCTGCGGCTTTGGGAGGCGTTCGGCCTGGACTCCACGCGCTACGAGGGCGACTGGGGATTCGAGGAGTACGTGCGCCTGGCGGAGCCCGCCTTCCACGCGGCAATGGCGATCCTCCGACCCGAGGAGCTTCCGGCGGTCCTGCTGTCGCACGAGTTCATGGGCCTGCCCACGGTGTTCAAGGCCGTACTCGATGGACATCGGGCATTCCGTTCCGTGTTCCACGCCCACGAGTGCTCGACGGCCCGCCACCTCGTGGAGCGGCATCCGGGCCACGATCTCGCCTTCTACAACACGCTGCATGCGGCGCGGGCGGAGGGACTCGACGTCGAACAGGTCTTCGGCGATCTCTCGTACCACTTCCGCCACGCCCTGGTGCGGCGAGCGCACGTGTGCGACGCCATCATGGCCGTCGGCACGCTGGTCGCGGAGGAGATCCACTTCCTCGATCACCACTTCGACCACCACCAGATCGACCTGGTGCACAATGGAATTCCCGCCTGGTCCATCACGCTCGACGAACGGCTCCGCAGCCGTGCGCTCCTCCAGGGATGGGCCCAGCAGGCCGTCGGCTTCACGCCCGACCTGCTGCTGACGCATGTCACCCGGCCGGTCGTGAGCAAGGCCATCTGGCGCGACTTCCTCGTGTGCGATCGGCTGGAGTCACGCCTCGCCGCCGACGGGCGACGGGCGCTCCTGGTCGTGCTGACCAGTGCGGGGGGGACGCGGCGCCCGCAGGATGCAAGGCAGATGGCGGAGGAGTACGGGTGGCCGCGGGCGCACCGCGAGGGCTACCCCGACCTCGTGGGTCCCGAGATCGATCTGGCCCGCGAGATCGAGCGCTTCAATGCCCATCACCATGCGGTGCAGGCCGTGCTCGTGAACCAGTTCGGCTGGTCGGGACCGCTGGTGGGAGACGCCGGAACGGTCATGG
Organism: Phycisphaerales bacterium; assembly: GCA_020427695.1. Lineage (GTDB taxonomy): Bacteria > Planctomycetota > Phycisphaerae > Phycisphaerales > SM1A02 > JAGQOG01. The sequence continues at coordinate 1,940 of JAGQOG010000159.1, read as the reverse complement.
ACTTCGCCGATCTTCGCCGCGGTGCGGACGCGGAGTTCGGCATGGCCGCCTACGAGCCGTTCGGCATCAGTCCGTTGGAACCGCTGGCGAGCGGCGCGGTGTGCGTGGTGTCCAGCGTGTGCGGCTGTCGCTGGTTCGTCGAATCGGCGGCGGGAGGCGCGGCGCCCGAGAACGTGGTGATCGCCGACTTCACGCGCTGGGACGGTCCTCGCGACCTCGACACGCTCCGTGCCATCGGCCGCCCCGAGCGCGACGCCGTCGAGGCCGCGGTCGCCGAAACGGTCGCGGCACGTCTCCACCAGGTGCTCCCGCGCACCGACGAGGATCGCCAGCGGCTCCTCGAACTCGGCCAGTCGATCGTGCCGCGGCTCGGATGGGACGCGGTGTTGAAGGAGCATTTGTTGCCGACGTTGCGGCGGCTCGTTGGGGAATAGAGGCGCGTGCGTAGGGTGCGCGTGCTTCGCACGCAAGCGCTGAGGCAAGGCGGCGGTGGCCGCCTTCTGGTCTCGCGGGCCGACCCGGCTGCGCCGGGAATCGACCCGCAAGAGAACTGGATCTGATCAAACGCCGCACGAACCACGGACGGCTGGTGTGATCCTTCGTGCCCGCGGGTCGATCCTGGCGCAGCCAGGTCGGCCCGCCATCAAGCGGCCGGCGCATGCCGGCCGTCCTCAGCGTCAGCCGGCAGCGCCGGCGCCCCCCGTCTTCCACTTGATGTTGCAGCCAACGCTCGGGCGCTGATCCTCCGACGCGGGCTTCCCCGCGGCGACGGCTTCGATCGCGGCCCTCAGGTCCTTCCCCGTCACGGGAATGCCGTTGCCTGGGCGGCTGTCGTCGAGTTGGCCGCGGTAGGCGAGCGCTCCATCGGCGCCGAACAGGAAGAAGTCGGGCGTGCACGCGGCGTCGAACGCCCGGGCCACGGCCTGCGTCTCGTCGAAGAGGTAGGGGAACGTCCATCCGGATTCCGTTGCCATGCGGGCCATGAGCGGCGGTGCATCGTCGGGATACCGTTCGACGTCGTTGCTGTTGATCGCCACCATGCCCAACCGCTTCGTGTCGCACAGCATTCCGATCGCGGCCAGCTCGGCGGCCACGTGCTTGACAAAGGGACAGTGGTTGCACAGGAACGCCACCAGAACGCCGCGGCTTCCGGCGAACGACACGGAGTCGAGCACACGACCGCTGGGATCGGGCAGGGCGAATGCAGGCATGGGGGTTCCCACGGCAATCATCGTCGATTCGGTTCGGGCCATGCGTACAGCGTAGCGGCTCGATTCCAGGACGGCCGGGGGGCCGAGCCCATACCATTGAGCCATGCGCGACGACGGACCACTGCCCGAGGATCTGGAGCGGTTCTCCAGCGACACCGCCATCTGCCCCGAGTGCGGCGCGGAGGTCTGGGACCAGGCCGATGTCTGCCCGTCCTGCTACGCCTACATCGGCGGCAGCGCCTCCAGCCGTCATCCCGTCGAGCGCTGGTGGCGGCGGCGCTGGATGGTGCTGGTGGTGATTGCGCTGCTGGTGGCGATGATGATGGTGTATGTCATTTAGGCATCGATGCATCGATGCATCGATGCATCGAGGGAGCGAGGCATCGAGGGAGCGTGCTGCGCACGCATTCGCTCAGGACGGCCGGCGTGCGCCGGCCGCTTGATGGCGGGCCGACCTGGCGGCGCCAGGATCGACCCGCGGGCGGGTTGGATCACAACAGCCGTCCGCGGTCGGAAGGTTGTTGTGCCAGCTCCCGTTCTGTTGCGGGTCGATTCCCGACGCAGTCGGGTCGGCCCGCCAAACAGCAAGGCGGCTCCCGCCGCCTTTCCTCAGCACTCGCGTGCAACGCACGCGCCGCCCTTCAGGAATTCCCGAACGCGCCCTTGATCTCGGCGGCTTCCCCGTCTCGAATGTCTCCAGCCCATCCACCCGCCCCGGAGGCACGATGG
>JAGQOG010000158.1 GCA_020427695.1 Phycisphaerales bacterium | reverse complement strand
TCTGAATACAGCTACCGAAGGCTCATATGCTGGGGCGGTTGAGATAGTGAGCAATGCGGCACCGAGCCCGTACGTCTTCTCGGTCGTCGGCGAGGTAGCGTCTGAGTCTCTCGTTGGCGATCTGAACGGGGACGGCGTGATCGACGGTGCCGATCTGGGGCTGCTGCTCGCGGTTTGGGGGACTTCCAATCAGGACGCGGATCTGAATGGCGATGGTGTGGTCGACGGCTCTGATCTAGGAGTACTGCTTGGTCTGTGGCAGTGACAGGGGACTCACGCTGCCCCCGTTCAGAGTGGCGACACGGATCCCCAAGATCCCGTTTCGCTGATCAACCGTCGTCCAAGTGCGGGTGTGTCACCTCAGAGATGGTGGAATCGGAGCCGTGCGAATCGGATAGCGGGATCGCAGCTAGCTCAGCTTGATGGCGACCGGAGCTCGGTGGCAGTTTGAACGACTATCCTCAGGATGCCGTCGTTTCGGAGTGAGGTGTGCTCCACTCGGAGAGTCGTGTCGTCGGGATCGGTCGCGTCGCGCTGAAGGGATCGTCCCACCGCAGCAACGTCTCCAGATGTGGTCAGCTCGCCGGCCGGGAGCGACAGGCAGTGGGCTGGTACGCTCCCGGTATGACTCCCGTGCGTCATGACCACGCGGCCATGCGCGGAAGGGATCGTGCCGACACCCCCGCCGGGCAAGCCGCACGATGCTGACCGATGTGCTCTTGATCGGTGTCGCCGCGCTCCTCGTCGCCGTGAACGGCTTCTTCGTGGCGGCCGAGTTCGCACTGGTCAAGGTCCGGCCAAGCCGGATCGACGATCTCGTGCGCAACGGTCGTCCGTTTGCGAAGACCGCGCGGTGGCTCGTGCGGCGCATGGACAAGGCCCTCTCCGCATGCCAGCTCGGCATCACGATGGCTTCGCTCGGCCTCGGCTGGGTCGGCGAGCCTGCCTTCAGTCACCTGCTCGAGCCGCTCTTCGCCGCGATCGGCGTGACGTCGCCGACGATCGTGCACACCGCGTCGTTCATCGTCGCGTTCACCGTCATCACCGCGATTCACCTCGTGATCGGCGAACAGGCTCCGAAGATATTCGCCCTTCGAAGGCCGGAGCTGCTGTCGCTCTGGTGCGCGCCGTTCCTCAAGGCGTTCTATGTCCTCGCCTACCCGATGCTGCACGGGCTCGATGCCACGACGGGCATGCTGCTTCGTTGGCTGGGCGTCGAGGGCGGATCGGCGCACGGGTCGCCGCATACCGAGGACGAGATCCGCGCGCTCCTGAGCCATGCTCATGCCCATGGCGAGCTCACGCGGTCCGAGCATCGACTGCTGAATGCGGTCTTCGAGTTCGACGACACGGTCACGCGCCAGATCATGGTGCCCCGCCTCCAGATCGCGACCATGGAGTCGACGTGGTCGCCCGCACAGGCGATCGAGCTCGTGAGCCGCACCAAGCACACGCGCTACCCGCTCTGCGAGGGATCGCTCGACCAGGTGGTCGGAGTCGTGCACATCAAGGACCTCGTTGGTGTGGACGCGGACAGCGACCTCCCGCTCCGGTCCCTGGTCCGGCCGGTTCCGTTTGTTCCGGAGGCGATGCCGATCAAGCGTCTGCTGCGGCAGTTCCAGGCGTCGCACACGCATCTCGCGCTGGTGGTCGACGAGTACGGCACCGTGGTTGGCATGGTGACGCTCGAGAACGTCGTGGAGCGGCTGGTCGGCCAGGTGCAGGACGAGTTCGACGACGAACCGGCACCGATCGTGTCGGACGGTCCCGGTCGTTTCGTGGTTCTCGGCTCGGCATCGATCGTGGACGTCAATCGCACCACGGGCCTGTCGCTCCTCGGCCAGGACGTGGACACGATCGCCGGACTCCTGGTCGAAGTGGCCGGTCGTCTCCCCACGGAGGGATCGACCGTGGCGCTTGAAGGCGCCACCGCCCAGGTGCTCGAGGTGTCGGACGCGCGGGTCGTCCGGTTGCGCCTGGTGCTGACGGGCCATGGCGAGCTCCCGTCGAGCGGTGCAGCCGATGTCTCCCGCGCATCCCGATCCGGCCGTACTGGCCATGCCGGCAACACGGTCGGCCCGGCCGACACCATCGCCTGACCCCAAGGGAAGGAACTCCTCGTGCCCACCCCAACCGAGCAAGGACCACGCTGGAAGCTGAAGGCCGGTGTGATCGTCGTCGCCGTCGTCGTGCTGCTGATCGTCATGCTCCAGAACCGGGAGCCGGTCGAGACCCGGCTCCTCTTCGCCAGGATGACGATGCCCCTGGCGTTGCTTCTCCTCCTCACCATGGTGGTGGGATTCGCTCTCGGCGCGGCGTCGGTGATTCTCGCCCGGCACCGATCGCGTTCAAAGTGAAGCAAGAGGGCGGGCGGACCTCTCCGATCGGCAATCGGCGAGGCCCGACAAGGATCGATGACCCTGCCTTCCGGCCACGTGGATTCAGCGTGCGTCCTCGCCAGCCGTCCGGCGCGGCAGGGCTCCGAGTGCCATCTCGTCTGGGCGCGGAAGCGTCCCGTTCGACACCCAGCCCTGTACGGGATAGTCGCTGAGGACCTTCCCGTCGGCACCAATGATCCACCGGTACCCCGAGGCGGTCGGCGTCAGGGCCTTGATGCTGAGCATGACCGATGCGTTCGGCGAGTAGCCGAGCGGGGGGGGCTCGACGCGGGTTGCGGCGTTCTCGAGCAGGTCGCCAACGCGAGGCGGCAGGATGCAGTGGTACCACTCCGGTTCGAGGGTTCCCTGGTGCCCCTCCCACGAGAGCACCGCACCGACGCGGCCGAGCTCCGGCCTGATGGCGAAGACCACTCGTGGATAACGGCTCGCAATCGCGCCGCCCCCACGCTCCTCCCACGTGCCGTCGCTGTTGACGCCGGTGAGCACCAACAGCTTCGCATCCTCCATCCAGTAGCCGTCCTGGAGCTCGCCGTCGTGCCACGCCTCGAACAGCACCTCGCCGGTGGCGGCGTACACGCGGATGACGGCCGGCGAGTAGGGCACATGGCAATGGACGGCGACCACCTCGTCGCCAGGGTGGTCGGGAAAGATGTCCCACGACTTGGCCCAGCGCAATCGGAAACGATCGTGCGAGCGATCGACCGTCGAGGGCGCTTGGAACGCGGCGGGGAGGCTGATGGTGTTCGCACTGGTCCAATAGGGTCGTTCCAGCTCGCTCGCGTCGAAGAAGCAGAGCTCCCCCGGATCGGTCGCGGCGTCGGTCGTCTTCAGGGCCGCGATCACGACGAAGCGTCGAATGCCGCGCGGAGCGGCCTGGTTGGCCAGGTACGCCACCACGATGTCCTCGGGCTCCTTGCCGAACCAGGATCTCAGGTTGTTTCCGCCGGTCGAGCGGAGTTCGGCCCAGGAACGGTCCGGCGCGACGTAGACGTACGCGGGACGTTGAGCGATCCACCAGATCGTCGTCTCGGTGGCGAGGAGCGACGTGCATGCGATCGCCAGGCATGCGACCGTCGTTGTCACGACCGGGTGCCGCGCGATCCATCGTCCGAAGCGGCGCCACCGTGTCGGCGATCCCGCGAGTACCGTCTCGCCGGTCAGCCATCGACGGAGGTCCTCGGCAAGTTCATCGGCGCTCGCGTAGCGCCGCGCCGGATCGCGCTCGACGGCCTTGGCAAGGACAGCGGCGAGCGGGCGGGGGAGCGAGGGTCGGAGGGAGAGAGGATCCCGGCCGGGATCCTGGGCGACGGCGCGGATCGTTTCGTGCAGAGCTGTGCCTTGGGGGTGCGGCGGCTCGCCCGTAAGGAGGACATACCCCACAGCGCCGAGTCCGTACACATCGGTGCGTGTCGACACCCGTTCACGCTCGCCGCGTGCCTGCTCGGGCGCCATGAAGGCCGGGCTGCCGACGGGCACGCCGGTCTCCGTGCGATTCGCGGGCGCGTCCTCATGCAGCAGTGCGATTCCGAAGTCGATCACCATCGGCCGCCCGGTGGAGTCGATCAGGATGTTGGCTGGCTTCAGGTCGCGATGGATGACGCCGAACTCGTGGATCCCCTGCACCGCGGTGGCGATCGAGGCGAGGAGTTCGACGCGTTGGCGGAGCGTCGAGGGCACGACTCCTTCGTCCTGGTCGAGAGGCCTTCCATCCACGTAGTCGGTCACGATGAAGAGTTGGCCTCCGCAAACGCCGTAGTCGAGGATTCGGGGAACCGACGGCGTGCGCAGGCGGGTGAGAATCTCAAGCTCTCGCCACGCCCGCTGTTGGCCAACCTCGGTCACCTCGCCGCGCCGGATCACCTTGATGGCCACCGGGGCGGCGGAGCCCTCTCGAAATCCACGGAACACCGCGGCACTGCCGCCTTCGCCGATCGCCTCAACGACCCGGTAGCCCGGGATGGAAGGCCAGGCATGAGCGGGGTCGTCGGACCTGCTGTCCTCGCCCTCGTCGAGGTCTCGATCCTCCAAGAGCGACCAGAGCCGCTCGGCCCGCATCGGATCGGGTGGCAGCGGCGGACTGGGAATCGGTTCGGACATCGTCGCGCTCCGAGTCGTGGCGGGGGGCCGAACCGGACGGCCGGGGAGGACCGCATGATCACCTGCCCTGCAGTCCATCGGATTGCGGGTCGTTCCCAACGCCGGCTCGTCCGTGGAGAGGATACGGGGATCTCGGGTCGTCATAGGAAGGTAGACTGCGTCAAGCCGATGGGGGGGATACCGAATGGCGGGATACGTGGCAGCCGCTGGATTCCAGCCGACGCCCTGGACACTGCTCGGGCGATTGCGGTCCTGCGCCGACGACGAGCGGCGCGGTTTGTTGGACGAGCTGGCGCTGGCCTACTGGCCGCCGATCTATTGGTTCTGCCGACGTGCCGGCTCGAACCACCAGGACGCGGAAGAGCTCGCCCAGAGCTTCTTCGCGGACAAGATCGTCCGCCAGCGACTGTTCGAGCGTGCGGATCCCGAACGGGGCCGTCTGCGGACATTGGTGCGTGCTTCGCTGAAGCGGCACGTGATCGACCACTGGCGCTCGACATCCGTGGCCGAGCGGAATGGTGCGGTCGGCGGAACGCATGATGGCCCGTTGGCTGGCGCGATCGATCGATCGGCGGACCAGCTCGATGCCGCATTCGATCGCGAATGGGCGGCGGCCAAGCTCGACAGCGCCATTCGCGACGCGGAGCGGTACTTCATCGCAAGAGAGCTTGATCGGCACTGGAGAGCGTTCGAGATGCGATACCTGCAGCCCCTGAACACCGGCGCTGCGCCGCCGCCCCTGCAGCGCGTCGCCGAGACATGCGGCTTCGCATCGGCCGCCGATGCCGCGGCGGCAGTCCAGGTGGTGCGGAAGCGCGTGCACACGCTGCTGCGCGAATCGGTCGCGGTCTCGGTGCCGCCGGCGGAGGTGGACGACGAGTACGAGCACCTCCGGGCGAGCCTCCGGTTGGCTCGATCGGGGTTTCGATGAGAAGTCGATGCGAGTGGAGTGTGGCCGGTCAGTAGGAACCGCGCCCGGACCTGACACACGGAATCGGAACCAGGTGTGTCACCGACTGCCCGTGTGTGCGGGCAGTCGGTGCGCAGAGCGTCCGCCGAGTCGAGCGCGATCGGACGATCGGTCGCCGCACTGACAGGCTGCGTTCCACTTCGTTCCACTGCGCCTGTCAGTGGCACACGGAATCGGAACCAGGTGGTGATCGGTGAATGGTTGCCGACACCGCTGGCGTCGCGCCGATCGAGCTCACCGGCCGCACCGGCCCCAAGCGGCCAGCAGGAGGCCGAGGTCGGAGCCGCCGACGAAGTCGTCGCCGTCGAGGTCGGCGGGACTGCTGGGCGCGAATCCCCAGCTGCCGAGAAGGACGCCGAGATCCGCGCCGCCGATCGTGCCGTCGTTGGCGGCGAGGTCGGCGGGACAGGTCGGCGCCGCCTCGCAGGTCGCGACGACCGTGTTCCCCACGACCGCGGCGGACCAGGCGCCGTCGCCGACAACGGCGTCGAACGCTCCGGCGATGGGGCCGGTCGAGGTGATCACGGTGAACTGCTGACCCGGCCGCGGCGAGAAGCCGTCGCTGACCCGGATCCGCAGCGTACCCGCCAGCGCCGTGCTGCCTTCGATCGAGAGCAGATCATGCGACACGCCAGGATCCGTCCCGGCCAGGCTCACCGAGACGATCCCCTGCGGTTGCATCGCGAGATCGCCCTCGATCACAAGCTCGCCGGTACCGTCGGTTCCGCCCGGACGAATGCGCCCGCCGTTGACGAGCGTTCCGCACAGAAGTCTCGGCGCGGGCAGGCGACCCACGCCGAGACCCACCACGCCGTCGATCTCGTCGATGATGCTGTAGGGATTGAGCGGATCCTGTCCCATCGTGAAGACCTGGCCTCCCAAGTCCACCTCGGCTCCCTGGCCGATCGACCACTTGACAAGGGCAAGCGGGTTCGAGGCCAGGTTCCCGATCTTGAGGGTGCCGCCTTCCACCCGCACGTTGACCGGTGCCGCCTGGGCCCCGAAGGACATCGGCGCCGAGATGTTCGCCGTGCCGGACCCGGTCTTGAGGAGCGTTCCGCCCTTCAGGACGAACGAGCCCGTGCCGTTGACGTTCGACGGACCGGCGAGCTCCCACGTGCCGTCGTCGAGGATCGCGTTGGCGACCGTCGAACCGATCGTGACGCCGGCGCTCGACTGCCGCACGATGCCGCCGCTGCACCGCAGGCGCCCGAAGCTCTGGATCTGGAACGCGTGCGCAATCTCGGTGGTTCCGCCCGCGTTGACGAAGACGCCGTTCAGGACCTG
>JAGQOG010000157.1 GCA_020427695.1 Phycisphaerales bacterium | reverse complement strand
GATCAGGTTGGCGCCATTGCACGCCCCGAGCACGAGCATGGCCAGGATGGCGGTGCTGGCCCAGTACGCCACGTCGATCTGCAATCCCCCCACGACGGGGACGGCGCTCGAGATCGTCAGCACCAGGTCGTCCGATCCCAGCAGCCAGCTGGCCACGGGCATCACGGCGCCCTTGACGAGATCGACGCCGATGTCCTGCGTCGCCAGCGCCGCCGCCGCCACGAGCTGGCCCGCGATCTTGAGCCGCGGATCCCATTTCCAGATGTCGTCGGCCAAGCCGGTCACGCCGATGGCGAGCATGCCGACGAGAACGGCGATGGGTACCGCGTCGTACTGTCCGGTCACCGGATCCAGCATCACGTAGCTCGCGCCGATGGCGGCCAACAGGCCGATCAGCACGGCCACGCCGCCGAGGTACGCCACCGGCATCGCGTGCAGCTTCCGCACGCGGTCGGGCTGGTCCACCACGCCGGTCGCAATCGCAATACGGCGCACGATCGGCGTGACCAGCAGCGTGACCGTGAACGCGATGCCGAAGTAGAGGGCGTAGGCGTTGAGCAGCAGCACCCACGTCGCGGTTGCCGGCTGGCTCTCGGGCTCGATCCAGGTGAGGTCCAACCCGTCCACTACGCGACCCTCCCGGCTCTTCGCGCCGCCAGGATGTGCTGCGCCAGGTCGCGGATCGTCTGCTCCAACGGAATGCGCGGCTCGAACCCGATGGCGGCGCGGATCCGGGCGAGGTCCGGCTGCCGCCGCCGCATGTCCTCGAACCCGACGGCGAACGCCTCCTCGTAGGGAACCGTCGCGATGTCCGACGCGCTGCCGAGGGTGTCCCGCACAAGTTCCGCGAGGGCCAGGATCTCGATCGGCCGGTCGTTGCCGAGGTTGAAGACGCGGCCGTGGTGACGCGCGTCGCCGAGCAGCCGTGGCAGCGCCGGCACCAGGTCGCGCACATCGCAGAAGCAGCGGCTCTGCCGCCCGTCGCCGTGCACCTCGAGCGTGCGGCCGTCCAGCGCCGCCTCCACGAACCGCGGCAGCACCATGCCGTAGTCCCCCACCTGCCGCGGTCCGACGGTGTTGAAGAACCGCACGATCGTGGCGGGCAATCCGCGCTCGGCGTGGTACGCGAGCGCAAGGTACTCGTCGATGGCCTTGGAGCAGGCGTACGACCAGCGGCTGAAGATCGTCGGTCCGTAGAGAACGTCGTCGTCTTCGGCGAACGGCGTCCGCACGCCCTTGCCGTACACCTCGCTGGTGGATGCGACCAGGGTGGGCAACGACGCCGCCGCGGCGAACGACAGCACGGCGCTGGTTTCGAGGACGTTGGTCTCGATGGTGTGGATCGGCTGCTCGATGACCAGCCGCACGCCCACCGCCGCCGCGAGGTGGTACACCGCCGCGAACTGCCCGGGGTCGAGCGTGGGAAGCACCGAGGACACGTCCCCCACCAGGAGTTCGAGTGCGTCGGACGGCACCTGTTCGAGGTTCTCCCGACGCCCCGTCGAGAGGTTGTCGACGACGGTCACGCGTTCGCCCTGCGCGCAGAGCATCTCGACCAGGTGGGAGCCGATGAATCCGGCCCCGCCGGTGACGAGCGTGCGTCGGCTCGCGTGTGATCCAGGCATGCGTTGGTCCGCGTCCCGAGATGCGACCCTCGCCCCGCATGGCGGGTTCGGGGCCGCGATCAGGGAGCGGTTGAGGCGGGCGTCAGGTGCTCTTGGCGTATTCCGCCATGGCGGCGTAGTTCTTCTTGAGGTACCCGCCGGCGGTGCCGCGCGGACGGTTCAACAGGATCCCGACGAGCTGGCAGCGCATGTCGCTGAGCTGCCGCACGAGGCGGGCGACGAGCCCGCGCTGCTCCTGGTTGGCTCGAACGACGAGCAGGGCCGCGTCGGCCTTCGACGCCAGCACCATGGCCTCGCCCGCGACCACCGCCGGCGGAGCGTCGATCAGGATGACATCGTAGCGCGGGCGCAACTCGGCCAACACCGAATCGAGCTTCGGGCTGTTGAGCCGTTCGAGCACGCGGCTGGACGGGGTGCCGGCGTGCAGGAGGTGGAGTCCGTCGCCGACGTCGACCAGCACGTCTTCAAGCGTGCCCTCGCCACAGAGCAGATCGCCCAGACCGGGACCGTCCTCCGCAACCCCGATCGCTTCGGGCAGCCGGGGACGGCGGAAGTTCGCGTCGATCAGCAGCACGCGCTTGCCGGCAGCGGCATCCGTCGCGCCGAGATTGGCCACCACCGAGGTCGTGCCGGAACCGGGAAGCCCACCGACCACGAGCAGCACGACGTGGCCCCCGGCCGTCATCTCGCGCATGACCTGGGCGTTCGCCTGGCGGAACGACTCGGCCACCACGCTGTTCGG